>NZ_CACVCE010000004.1:0-132230 GCF_902729445.1 Magnetospirillum sp. LM-5
TAAATTCTGCCGGAAACTGTCCAAACGAATCCGGTCGGCTCTCTAGCCGGCGCCCCCCGGCCGCACTCCTGCCTCCGCCAGCGCCTTGGCGCCGACATAGTCGGTCTTGCCGGTGCCCAGCAGCGGAATGCGCTCGACCTTCAGCACCACCTTCGGCACCAAAAGCTCGGCCAGGCCCCGGGTCCGGAAGTGGGCCAGAACCGCGTCCCGCGAAGCCTCGGCGCGGTCGGTCAGCATCACCAGTTGCTCGCCCTTCCTGTCGTCGGCCAGGGCGACCACCGCGTGCTGGTTGTCCGGCCACAACGCGGCCAGCTCGGCCTCGACCTTGCCCAACGACACCATCTCGCCGGCGATCTTGGCGAAGCGCTTGGCCCGGCCGACGATGCGCACGAAGCCCAGATCATCGATGGTGACGATGTCGCCGGTGTCATACCAGCCCTCGGGCGGCGGCTCCAGCTCGCCGGGCTTTTCCACCCGGTAATAGCCCAGCATGACATTGGGGCCCTTCACCCACAGCCGGCCGCCTTCGTCGATGCCGGGTATCGCTTCCAGGCGGTGCGAGATGCCCGGCAGCAGGCGGCCGACGCTGCCGGCCTGGAAGTGCATCGGCGTGTTGACCGCCAGCACCGGCGCCGTCTCGGTGGCGCCGTATCCTTCCAGGATGCGCAGGCCGAACTTGTCCATCCACACCCGCCGGGTCTCGTCCTTGACCTTCTCGGCGCCAGCGAAGACATAGCGCACGCTGTAGAAATCGTAAGCGTTGGCGACCCGGGCATAGCCCGACAGGAAGGTGTCGGTGCCGAACATGATGGTGGCATTGGTGTCGTAGACCAGCTCGGGCACGATGCGGTAATGCAGCGGGCTGGGATACAAGAACACCTTGATGCCGGCCAGCACCGGCAGCAGCAGCCCGCCGGTCAGCCCGAAGGAATGGAACACCGGTAGGGCGTTGAACACGATGTCGGTGGGGCTGAAGGCGACGCGGGCGGCCAACTGGGCGCAGTTGGACAAGATGTTGGCGTGCGACAGCACCACCCCCTTGGGCGTGCCTTCCGAGCCCGAGGTGAACAAGATCACCGCCGGATCATCGGGCTTGGCCCCGGTGCGGCGATGGATGGCGGCGGCGAAGGGCCGGGCCAGCAGGGCGCGGACCTTGTCGAACGGCCCCATGCCGCCGCCGATATCTTCCAGGTACAGCACCCGGACCTTGGCCTCCAGTGCCTCGCTCATGGCCGACAGGCGGGCCTGGTCGATGAAGCGGCGCGAGGTGACGATGGTGGCGATGCGGGCCGCCTCGCAGGCCGCCAGCACATTGCCGGCCCCGGTCGAGAAATTCAGCATGGCCGGCACCCGCGCCGTCGCCTGCAGAGCGAAGAAGGTGGCGGCGGTGGCGGCGGCGTTGGGCAACAGCAGGCCGACTGCCTCGCCCGGGCGGGTGACGGCCGACAGTACCCGGCCCAAGGCCAGGCCAGAGGCCACCAGCCGGTCATAGGTCAGCGGCTTGCGGTTGACGTCATCGACCGCCAGCGCCTCGCCGCCATGGATGCGGGCGGTGTCCAACAGGGCGCCGAACAAGGTGCGGTCGCGGTGCGCGGTCTCGAACATCATCGCCGACATGACGTCGTAAAGGGCGATTCCGATGTGGCGGCGGCGGGCGCGGCCCTTGATCTCGTCCGGCACGTCGAAACGCCGGGGCGGCAGCACGGTGATGGTGATGGTGGGGAACCACCGCAGGCGCAGCTTGCCCTTGAGGCGCGAGAAGGGGGTGAACTCGGCGCCGTCGATGCGGATCGGCACCACCGGTGCCCCGGCGCGGTCGGCGATCATTCCCGGCCCCTCGTAGATCTTCATCAGCGCGCCGGTGACGGTCAGGCGGCCCTCGGGGAAGATCACCAGGCTCTTGCCCTCTTGCACCACGCGGATCAGGCTTTTGGTCGACATCGGGTTGGTGGGATCGACCTGGAAGGCATCGACCACCCGCAGGAACGGCTTTACCCACCATTGCCTGGCGGTGAAGGTGTTGATGGCGAAGACCGGCTTTTGGGGGAAGAAGGCGGCCAGCAGCGCCGGGTCGAGGAACGAGGTGTGGTTGACCACGATCACCGCGGGTTCGCCAGCCTTGGGCAGGTTTTCCAGGCCGCGCACCTTGACGCGGTACATCCGGCGGAACAACCAGGCGAACAGGCCCTTCAGCACGGCATCGGGCAGCAGGCCGCAGATATGGATGGCCACTCCCAGATTGGCCAGACCCAGGGTCAGGAAGATGTCGGTGGCGGTGAAGCCGGCCGCCAGCAAGGCAGCGCTGGCCAGGGCGGCGGCGACGATGAAGGCGGCGTTGACCAGATTGTTGGCGGCCACCACGCGCGAGCGCTCGGCTTCGTCGGAATGGGCCTGCAAGATGGCGTAAAGCGGCACGATATAGATGCCGCCGCACACGGCGAAGGCCAGCAGGTCGGCCAGCACCCGCCAGCATTCCGGCCGGGCCAGGAACTCGGACAGGCCGGCCAGGCCCGGCCCCCCCGCCGCAGGTCCCGCGGCGAACCACAGATCCAGCGCGAACAGGGTCATGCCCAGGGCGGCGAAGGGGACGTGGCGGGCCGAGACCTCGCCGTTCAGCATGCGGCCGCACAGCACCGACCCCACGCCGATGCCGATCGAGAACATGGTCAGCATCAGCGTCACCACATGCTCGTCGGCGATCAGCACCTCCTTGGCGAAGGCGGGGAATTGCGACAGATAGGTCGCGCCCACCAGCCAGAACCACGAAATGCCCATCACCGACAAGAACAGGTCGCGCCGTTTCCTGACCAGGCCGTAAAGCGTGGCGGTCTCGCGCATCAGGTTCAGGCCGACCTTGACCTGGGGATTGGCCCCATGGGCCTTGGGCAGCGCCAGGCTGGCGGCGAAGCCTAAGGTCGCCAGCGCCACCATCGACCAGGCGACGATGGAAAGGCCGTTCTCGACCAGCACCAAGGTCCCGCCGGCGATGGTGCCCAGCAAGATGGCCAGGAAGGTGCCGCCCTCGATCAGGGCGTTGCCGCCGATCAGTTCGTCTTCCTTCAGATATTCCGGCAGCACGGCGTACTTGATCGGGCTGGTGAAGGTCGATTGCAGGCCCAGCAGGAACAGCGCGATCAGCATGCCGGTCACGTTTTCGGCCATCAGCGCCCAGGCGCCCAGGGCGGAAATGGCGATCTCGGCCGCTTTCCAGCCCTTCATCAGCACGGATTTTTCGTAGCGGTCGGCCATCTGGCCGGCGGTGGCCGAGAACAGGAAATAGGGCGAGATGAACAAGCCGGCCGCCACCGTCGCCAGCACCTGCGGCTCCATGCCGGCCCGTGCCCCCAATTGGTAGACCACCAGGATGACCAGCGCGTTCTTGAAGAAATTGTCGTTGGCGGCGCCGAAGAACTGGCTGATGAACAGCGGCAGGAAGCGGCGCCGCGCCAACAGGTGGAAGGTTTTGTCAACCATGGGGGGCCTCGGTGGGATTGAGCGCGCGCCAGCAGGCGTTGGCGATAGTATCGGTGAAACGGGACAGGGGGGCGTCCAGGCGGCCATAGACGATGGCGGTGGCCGGCTGCAGCATCAGCCCCAGGATCATGGCAGTGCCCAAGGCGGCATCGGTCAAGGTCACCTCGCCGTCGCGGATGCCTTGCTCGACCAGGGAATGCAGCACCGAGACCGGGTTGTCCTCGCCGTCGTGGACGCGTGGCAACGCCTGATGCTGGACCAGCAGCAGGAAGCGGAACAGGGTCGGGTTGTCGTCGTGGAAGCGAAACAATTCGGCCACCAAGGCCGCCAGCCGGGCGCGAAAGCCGACGATGGGTCGCCCAAGCTCGGCCAGCCGGCGGGCGAAGGCGGCGTAGTTGCTGGCGAACAGGTCGGCGACCAGATCGTCCTTCGAGGCGTAGTGGCGATAAAGGGTGCCTTCGGCGATGCCGGCGGCCTGGGCCAGGTCGCGCACGCTGGTCTCGGTCACGCCCTTGGTGACGAACAGCGTCAGCGCCGCGTCGTGAATGCGCAGTTTGGTCGCTCGTCCGTCCCGCATGATCCCACCTTACTAATGTGAACGTTCACTCACAATGGCAGGAGAACATGCCGCCGTCAAGACGGCAGCCTGCTAAGTCAGCGGGACGCCGGGCAGGGTGAAGGTGAAGACGCTGCCTTCACCGGGGGTGGATTCCACCGAGATGGTGCCGCCCAGGCGTTCGACGATGCTGCGGCACATGGTCAGGCCGATCCCGGTGCCTTCGGCGGTGGAATTGGGGTCTAGCCGCTGAAACATGTCGAAGACCTTATCGAAATATTGCGGCTCGATGCCGATTCCGTTGTCGGCGATGGCGAACCTCCACAGGTTTTCGCTGTGGCGGCGGGCCGACAGCGAAACCTTCAAGGTCCGATTCGGGGAACAATACTTGATGGCGTTGCCGATCAGATTCTGGAACAGGCTGGCGATCAGCGAGTTCTCGCCCATGACCGATGGCATTTCGCCGACGACGACCACGCCCCCAGTCTTGGCCAGATCAGGCTCGAAGATCTGCAGCACCTTGCTCACCACATCGCCGACATAGACCGGGTGCAGGTTTTCCGCCTTGCGCCCGACCCGGGAATATTCCAGCAGGTCGGTGATCAGGCTGCGCATCTGCTTCGAGCCGTCGATGATGAAGTCCATGTATTCCCGGGCATCGCCATCCAGCTGCGTGCGCAGCTTGCGTTCCAGCAATTGGGTGTAGTTGATGATGTTGCGCAGCGGCGTCTGCAGGTCGTGCGAGGCGACATAGGCGTAACGCTCGAGATCGGCATTGGCCTTGCGCAGCGTCAGCTCGACCTGCTTGCGCCGGGTGATGTCGCTGAAGACCGCGATGTAATGGGCGATCTGGCCCTTGTCGTCGCGCAGGGAATTGATCGACAGCCATTCGTGATAGGTTTCGCCGTTCTTGCGCCGGTTCTGGATTTCGCCTTCCCAGCAACCGCGCTCCTGCAGCGTCCGCCACATGTTGGCGTAGAATTCGGGCGAGTGGACCCCCGATTTCAGCATGTTCGGCGAATGACCGACGATCTCGTCCGGGGTGTAGCCGGTGATTTCCGAGAAGGCCCGGTTGACCGAGATGATGACGTTGTTGGCGTCGGTGATGATGGTGCCTTCCGAGGCGTTCTCGAACACCTTGGACGACAGTTCCAGCTTGTCCTCGGCCAGCTTCTTGTCGGTGACGTCGGTGATGATGATCACCACGCCGTGGGTGTCGCGCTGGGTCGTATCGACATAGGGTGTCAGACGCATGACGTAGCGGCGGCCGTCATTGCGGACGATATCCAGCTCGTCGGTGCGCCCCGAGGTCAGGACCCGGCTGATATGGCCCAGGATGTGGGCCTCGTCGAAATGCGTGGTGATGGCGGCCAGGTTCTGCGGCTTGTCGGCGGGAATGTCGAAGAACTCGAGGGCGACCTGGTTGTAGCGGGTGACGAACATGTTGGCATCGACCACGATCAACGCCATCTGCAGGCTGTTGAGAATGTTGGTCAGGTCGTTGTTGGTCTCGGCAAGCTCGGTGCTGCGCACGCCCAGCTCGTCGTTGACGGTGACCAGTTCCTCGTTCGAGGCCTGCAATTCCTCGTTGGCGGTTTCCAGTTCCTCGTTGGAGGCCTGCAATTCCTCGTTGGCCGCCTGGGCCTCTTCGTTGAGGGATTGCAGTTCCTCGTTGGCGGTCTCCAGTTCCTCGATCACCGTCTGCAGGTTCTCGCGGTTGAGGACGATTTCCTGCTCGAGGGCGGAAATGCGTTCCGTCGCCTCGTGCCCCGCCGGGCCGGACACCTTGGCGCCGACCGCGGTGCCGGCCTGCGGCTCGAAGCAGACCAGCAGCAATGTGTCGTTCTCTTCGTCGGTCTGGCCGACGAAATGCACCGCCATGCGGTACAGCGTCCCCGCTGGGGTGCCGGGGATTTCCTGCGGTTGGGTGAAGGCGCTTTCGCGGGTGCGGCTGACCCGATGGGCGAAGGCCCGCAATTCCGACCGGAACTGCGAGATGATCAGCGTGAAGACGTTGAAGTCGGCCTTGCCTTGCCGGATGGTCAGGAAACGGCCGCAATCGCCGTAGATTTCGATGATCTCGCCGCTGGCCCCGACCAGGACGCTGGGCGGGGCATAGACCTCGAACAACCGGTCCTGTCCCAGGGCGAAGTTGGGAGACGTCTGTCGACCCGGCTTGGCCGGCAGTCGGCGTTCAGGGAAATCCGCCACGCCTTTCATCCGCGAGAATCCGCCCAGCAGCGGCGTGGCGATCTGGCGACGTCCGTAGATCTTGTTCTTGCGGTCTCGTTCGGTGAAAAGTTCGCCCAGACGGCCCACGGATTCCGACTTGCCGAGGAACAGCGCGCCGCTGTCGCACAAGGCATAGTGGAAGATCTTCAAGACCCGTTCCTGCAACTCGGTCTTGAAATAGATCAGCAGGTTGCGGCAGCTGATCATGTCCAGGCGCACGAAGGGCGGGTCCTGCACCAGGTCCTGGCGCGCGAACAAGGTCATGGCGCGCAGGCTCTTGTCGATCTGGTACATGCCGTTCTGCGCGCTGAAATAGCGGGTGATCAACCGGCTGTCGATGCCGCTGAGCGCCGATTCCGGATAGATGCCGGCCCGCGCGGTGGCGATGGCCTCGGCGTTGATGTCGGTGGCGAAAAGCTGGATGCGGTATTTGTCGCATTCCTCGCCCAATTCCTCGGACAGGATGATGGCCAGCGAGTAGACCTCCTCGCCGGTGGCGCAGCCCGGGACCCAGATCCGAATGTCGTCGCCGGGACGCTTGAGCTTCAACAACTCGCGCAGGCATCGGCGCGCCGCCTCGAAGGCGTCGGGGTCGCGAAAGAACGAGGTCACGCAGATCAGGAAGTTGCCGGCCAATTCCGATAATTCGCGTCGGTGCGACGAGATGTACTCGCCATAGGCGTCCAGGCTGGGAATCTGGATCGCCGCCATGCGGCGCAGAATCTGGCGCGAAATGGTGGCGTCCTTGTAGTTGCTGAAATCCATCCCGGTATAGGTGGCGATCTGGCGAATGATGCCGCGGATGGTCGAGGGCGGCGTGTCTTCGGTTTCCTCGGCGATGGGGGGCCTGGGGCGGCGGACGATGGCGCCCAGCTGGGCGGCAATGTCGTGCGGCGGCAGGACCACGTCGGCGCCGCCGGCGCGGATGGCCGCCTGCGGCATGCTGTCGTACTTCGCCGATTTCGGTTCCTGGGCGATGGTGATGCCGCCGGCGGCCTTGATCGCCTTGATGCCGCGGGCGCCGTCGGACCCGGTGCCCGACAAGATGATGCCGATCACCTGATCTTCCTGGTCGTCGGCCAGGCTGATGAAGAAACGATCCACCGACGGCTTGGGACCGATGGTATTGGTCGGCTTGCTGATGCGAATCTTGCCGCCATTGACCGTCACGTCGGAATTGGGCGGCACCACATAGATGGTGTCGGCCTGGGGGGCAAGATTGTTGGTGGCTTCCTCGATCTTCAGCTTGGTTTCGCGGCTCAGCAGTTCGACCATCAGGCTGCGATGGTCCGGCGACATGTGCTGGGCCACGATATAGGTCATGTTGGCCTTGACCGGCAGCCCGGCGACGAAGGGGCGTAGCGCCTCGAGCCCGCCGGCGGACGCGCCGATGCCGACGAAGTACAGCGAGCCCTCGCCGGGCGTGTTCTGGCTAGCGGTGGACTTGCTCGCCCGGCCGGCCGCCGAAGTCTTGCGGGGCGCCGCACTGGGCTTCGCGCCCCCGTCGGCGGCGGTCGGCAAGGTGGCCTTTCCGCTCGGACGATTCTGAGTCTTTGCCATGCCCGGCCGCCCTCCCAACCCAACCCATCGCACGGACCCAATGCCCGGCGCACGAATCACAAGGCAGTCCAGACAAGCTATACAGGGGATTATATCCCATCAAGACGCGATCGGCGCCCTTATCCGTCTTGCATAGGGTGCAGGAAGGAAGCGCACAAAGCGGAAACTCCTGGGAATGGTGACGGCGCGATGGGGAAGCGTCTTCGGATCGAGGATGCTGGAATCTTCGATTGTGCGCTAACCGCTTTTTAAGTGCGATCGCCGATTCTATCTCCCAGAACAGAGGGTGGGACGTGGGGATGCCGAACCGGGTTGGCGCCGTCATCTGGATCACCGGCCTTTCGGGGGCGGGGAAAAGCACCTTGGGGCATCTGGTGTGGAATGCCCTTAAAGAGGCCGGCCAGCCGGCGCTGTATCTCGACGGCGACGTGCTGCGCGAGATGCTGGGCGCGGTCGATGCCCATGGGCCGGACCAGCGTTTGGCCCTGGCTCACACCTATGGCCGCATGTGCAAGGTGCTGGCCGAGCAAGGGGCCGTGGTGGTGTGCTCGACCATCTCGATGTTCCATGCGGTCCGGCGGTGGAACCGCGACCATATCCCCGGTTATGTCGAGATCTATCTGAAGGTGCCGCTGGATGAACTGGTGCGCCGCGACCCCAAGGGCCTTTACGCCAAGGGGGTGAACATGCAGGGCCTGGATCTGCCGTTCGAGGAGCCCGAGGCCCCCGATCTGGTGATCGACAATTTCGGCGCCACGGCGCCCGATCAGGCCGTGAACCTTATTCTGGACCATCTGAAAGGACATCCGTCATGACCAGTTCGTTGCGTCCCGGAGATTTCTCGCGGCTGGCCGACGATTATTCCGCCTATCGGCCCGGCTATTGCCCGTCGGTGCTGTCGGCCCTGCTGGGGCTTTATCCGTCCTGCGCCATCGATTGCGCCGATGTCGGCGCCGGGACCGGCATCTGGACGCGAATGGTGGCGGCCGCCGGGGTGCGCTCGGTGGTGGCGGTCGAGCCCGACGATTCCATGCGCGCCAACGGCGAGCGCGATAGCGCCGGCACCGGCATCGTCTGGCGCAAGGGCACCGGCGACGCCACCGGATTGGGCGACGCAAGCGTCGATTGGCTCAGCATGGCGTCGTCGTTCCACTGGGTCGATACGGCGGTGGGGCTGGCCGAGTTCGCCCGCGTGCTGCGGCCCGGCGGGCGCTTCGTCGCCCTGTGGAACCCGCGCTGGATCGAGGCCAATCCGCTGCTGGTCGAGATCGAGTCCACTTTGACCGAGCTTTGCCCCGACCTCAAGCGGGTGTCGTCGGGACGCTCGGGCGTGACCGAAACCTTGGCCGCCACCTTGCGCGCCCATCCGCTGTACGAGGATGTGTTGTACCTTGAGGGCGAGCACGTCGCCCGCCAGAGCCCGGCCCAGTATCTGGGCGCCTGGCGCTCGGTCAACGATGTGCAGGCCCAGTTGGGGGCCGAGCGCTTCGCCACCTTCCTGGCCCGGACCGAGGCCCGCATCAAGGACATGGACTTCATCGAAACCACCTACCGCACCCGCGCCTGGACGGCCAGGCGAAAAGGATAGACATGGGCTTCGTCTTTCGCAGCAAGGCGGAAACGCTGGAGGCGCTGGCCGGGCGCCTGCAATCGGCGTCGGTCCTGCCCTTGTTCCATGTCGGTGCCGCCGAGTGGAAAGCCGACCGCGACGGCGTGCTGGCCCGCTTAGGACGGCTGGATTGGGCGGGGTCCCCGCTGATCGTGCGCTCCAGCGCCGAGGGCGAGGATGGCGACGGCTGTTCCATGGCCGGCAAGTTCCTGTCCTTGCCCGATGTCGGATTGGCCGAGGCTGCGGCGGCCATCGACCGGGTGATCGCCGCCTATGGCCGCGACAATCCCAACGACCGCGTGCTGATCCAGCCGATGCTGGCGGGTGTCGCCGCGTCGGGCGTGGCCTTCACCCGCGACCCCTCGACCGGCTCGCCCTATCTGGTGGTCAATGGCGCCGAGGGCGCCGATACCTCGGTGGTGACCGGCGGCAAGGCCGGCGCCACCTGGTGCCACACCCATTGGCGCTTCGGCCCGGAACCGCAAGACGACCGCATCCGCCCGATCCTGCTGCTGGCCCGCGAGCTGATCGCCATCACCGGCCGCGACGCGCTGGATATCGAGTTCGCCTTCGACCAGGGCGGCCGCCTGTGGCTGCTGCAGGTCCGCCCGTTGGCGGTGGCCACCGGAATCGCGGATGCCGAGCTGGGCCGCGCCACCCTTCAGGTGATGGCCAAGGTCGGCCAGGCGATGTGCCCGCATCCGCTGTTGAAGGGTGCCCGTACGGTGTTCGGCATCATGCCCGACTGGAACCCGGCCGAGATCATCGGCGTGCGTCCCAGTCCGCTGGCCTTGTCGCTGTACCGCGAATTGGTCACCGACAGCATCTGGGCCTATCAGCGGCACAATTACGGCTATCGCAACCTTCGAAGCTTTCCGCTGCTGGTCCATTTCCACGGGCTGCCCTATATCGACGTCCGCGTCAGCTTCAATTCCTTCGTGCCGCGCGATGTCGACGGCGAACTGGCGGAAAAGCTGGTCGATTATTACATCGAGCGCCTGCTGGCCCGGCCCAGCCTGCACGACAAGGTCGAGTTCGAGATCGTGCTTTCGGCCTACACCTTCGACATGGACCAGCGGCTGGAGACCTTGGCCGCCCACGGTTTTTCCGAAGGCGAGTGCACCGGCCTGGCCGACGCGCTGCGGCGACTGACCAACACCATCATCAATCGCAAGACCGGCCTGTGGCAGGCCGACATCGAGAAGGTGAGGGTGCTGGAGGAACGCCGCCAGTTGATCCTTTCCAGCCGGATGTCGGCGCGAGAAAAGGTCTATTGGCTGCTGGAGGACTGCAAGCGCTATGGCACGCTGCCTTTCGCCGGCCTGGCGCGGGCCGGCTTCGTCGCCGTGCAGATGCTGCGCTCGCTGGTGGCGGCCGGCGTGCTGGCGCCCGAGGAACTGAACGCCTTCCTGGGCGGGCTCAACACCGTCGGCTCGGAACTGGCGCACGACACCAAGATTTTGGACAAGGCGGCCTTCCTGGCCAAATACGGCCATCTGCGCCCCGGTACCTATGATCTGCGCTCGCCCCGCTATGACCGCGCCCCCGACCTGTATGGCATCGGCGAGGGTGGCGGCGGCGAGCCGCCGCCCCGGCCGCGCTTCGCCCTGTCGCTGCCGCAGATGCGCGCCATCGAATCCTTGCTGGCCCAGCACGGCCTGGACAACGACGTGGTCGGCCTGTTCGATTTCTTCCAGGCGGCGATCGAGGGGCGCGAGAAGTCCAAGTTCATCTTCACCCGCGCTTTGTCCGACGCGCTGGAATTGCTGGCCGAACTGGGCGAAAGCGCCGGCTTCGCCCGCGACGACATGGCCTTCGCCGATATCGCCGTGGTGCGCGAGTGGCAGGCATCTTGCGCCGATGACGCCGATACGTTGGCCGCCTCCATCGCCCGCGGCCGGGCGCAATACCGCCTGACCCAGGCCTTGCTGCTGCCGGCCTTGATCGCCGTTCCCGGCGACGTGTGGTCGTTCGCCACCCTGGACACCGATCCCAACTTCATCACCTTGAAGTCGGTCACCGCCCCGGCCCGGCGCACCGGCGATTCCAGCCTGAAAGGTGCCATCGTCTGTATCGAAAGCGCCGATCCCGGCTTCGACTGGATTTTCGCCCATGGGATCGCCGGCCTGATCACCGCCTTCGGCGGCACCAACTCGCACATGGCCATCCGCGCCGCCGAGCTGGGCATTCCGGCGGTGATCGGGGCCGGCCTGGCCAAGTATAGCCGCTGGGCCAATGCTTCGGTGCTGCATCTGGATTGCGCCAACCGCAAGGTCGAGGTGGTGCGATGACCCGCCTGGTCGGACTGAGCCAGCGGGTGGTGATCGATGCCCGGACCGGCGAACGGCGCGACGCCTTGGATCAGCGCTGGGCGCCATTCCTGGCCGCCTGTGGCATGACCGGCGTACCATTGCCCAACCATCCCGAATCGGCGCTGAAAGTGGCGCAAGCCTGCGGCCTGGCGGCGCTGATCCTGACCGGCGGCAACGATCTGGCGGCGCTGGGCGGCGACGCGCCCGAACGCGACGAAACCGAGCGGGCCCTGCTGGACTGGGCGGCCGAGCGGCTGCCGGTCTTGGGGGTATGCCGCGGTGCCCAGCATCTGGCCTTTCTTTCCGGTGGGCAGCTGGAACGTGTTGCCGGCCATGCCGGCACCCGCCACCAGGTCGAGCCCCTGGTCCGCGAGGTCAACAGCTACCATGATTGGGCCATTACCCTGGCCCCACCTGGCGCCGATGTGCTGGCCCGGGCCGGGGACGGCAGCATCGAGGCCTTCCGCCTGGGCAATCGCACCGCCATCTTGTGGCACCCCGAGCGTGAGCCGGTTCCCCATCCCGACGATGTCGCCCTGCTGAAAGGTTTGTGATGAAGGCCCTGATCCTGGCCGCCGGACGCGGCAGCCGCATGCTGGCCCTGACCGAGGACCGCCCCAAGGGGTTAGTGGAACTGGCCGGCCGGCCGCTGCTGGATTACCAATTGGCCGCCCTGAACGGGGCCGGGTGCGGCCCCATCGGCGCCGTCACCGGCTATATGGCCGGCGCGCTCGAGGGCAGGGGGCTGACCTTGTTCCACAATCCGCGCTGGGCCGAAACCAACATGGTCGCCTCGTTGGCCTGCGCCGAGGAATGGCTTATGGACGGGCCGGTTTTGGTGTCGTACTCGGACATTTTCTACCAGGCCCAGGCGGTCCAGGCGCTGCTGGCCGCCGATGCCGACATCGCCATCACCTTCGATCCCCATTGGCGTGATCTGTGGCAGGCTCGCTTCGCCGACCCGCTGGCCGACGCCGAGACTTTCCGTCGCGACGATCAGGGCTTCCTGGTCGAGATCGGGGCCAGGGCCGCCAGCCTGGATCAGATCGAAGGCCAGTATATGGGCCTGCTGCGCTTCACCCCGGCCGGCTGGCGCAGGGTTCAGGACCTGCGGCAAAGCCTGAGCCCGGAACAGCGCGACCGGCTGGACATGACCGGCATGCTGCGCCGGCTGCTGGAGCAAGGTACGCGGATCCAGGCCGTGCCGGCCCCCTTCCCGTGGGGCGAGGTCGATGCCGAAACCGACCTGGCGGTCTATCAGGCCAAACCGAAAAGCTTCGGCCTGCCAGAATAACGGCTAAGCTATCTCGTCTTGGAAGGCGAGATTTTAGACACAGATGAACACAGATACCCGCTTCGCGGGACACAGATGAAAGGAAAGGTATATAATTTCATCTGTGTTTATCTGTGTTCATCTGTGTCTTAGAGCCGCGCACATAAAATCATGATCAGCCTTTCTTTGTCGTCATTGCCGGGCTTGACCCGGCAATCCATGGACCCCCGGATCAAGTCCGGGGGTGACGGCAGAGGGTATGAACCAGATTAAAGGCTCGATGGTCTAACAGGCGCGCCGCCCTAATGGCTCATCAACACCGGCAGGGTCATGTGCTTGAGGATGTGGCGGGTGCCGCCGCCCTTGAAGAAGGGCAACCCCTCGCCGCTCAGCGCGCCCATCACCAAAAGATCGGCGCCCTGGTCGCAGGCCCGCGACAGCAGCAGGTCCATCACCCCGATATCGTCGCCGGCCAGCACCTCGCGGGTCACCTTGGCGCCGTGGCGGGCCAGGTGGTCGGTGATGGACAAGGGCGGCAGGCCGGCCGCCGGCACGGTCGCCTCGCCCCGGCGCACCGACACCACCTCGACCACATCGGCACCTTCCAGCAGGGCCATCGAATCATTCAAGGCGCGGGCCGCCTCGCGTCCGCCGTTCCACGCCACCAGGGCATTCGAGCCGATGGTCGGATAGTCCCCCACCGACGGCAGAATCAGAACCGGCCGGCCCGATTGCACCACCACCTGCTCGATCAGTTGCTCGGGCGCGTTCTTGCCGTCGTGATGCTGGCCCAGGATGGTGAGATCGTGGAAACGGGCGCACACCGCGGTCTCGGCCAGAACGTGCGCCGGCTCGCCATGGGCCAGGCGCCACCAGCGGCTATCCAGGCCCGATCCGTCCAGGCACGCGGCGAACTGGCGCTCGGACTGGGACGCGGCCGCCTCGAAGGCGTCGGAAGCGCGATGGGCCACCACCGCCAGCCCCTGATGCTCGAGCCGGGCGAACAGGCCGGTCAGCCGGCCGCCGAACCGCTTGGCCAACGCCATCGCCGCCGTGATGCGCAAGGGATCGCGCTCGCCGCCGTCCAGATGGACCAGGATGTCCTTGAACATGGTTCTTTCTCCGAATGGGATCAGGCGTCGATACCGCGCTTCTTCAGCCAGGGGGCGAACACGCCGACGATACCGGCCCGGAAAGCCAGGACGCAGATGACGAAGATGATGCCCTGGATGATGGTCACCCACGATCCGGCGGTGGCGAAATAGTTCTGGATGGTCACCACCAGGAAGGCTCCGGCGGTCGGCCCCAGCACGGTGCCGACGCCGCCCAGCAGGGTCATCAGCACCACCTCGCCCGAGGCATGCCAATGGACATCGGCCAGCGAGGCCAGCTGGAACACCAGGCTTTTGGTCGAGCCGGCCAGCCCGGCCAGGCCGGCCGAGATGACGAAGGCCACCAGCTTGTAGCGTTCCACCTGATAGCCCAGCGAGATGGCGCGCGGCTCGTTGTCGCGGATGGCCTTCAGGACCTGGCCGAACGGCGAATGCACCACCCGGTACAGGAAGAACACGCCCACCAGGAAGATCGCCAGCACGAAGTAATACATGTTCATGGTGTCGTTCAGGTCGATCAGCCCGAACAGATGGCCGCGCGGCACGCCCTGGATGCCGTCCTCGCCATGGGTGAACGGGGCCTGCAATGCCACGAAGAACATCAATTGCGAAAGCGCCAGGGTGATCATGGCAAAATAGATGCCCTGGCGGCGGATGGCCAGCCAGCCGACCACCGCACCCAGGCCGGCCGCGCACACAGTGCCCAGCAAGATGGCCAGTTCCGGGGTCAGCCCCCATTCCTTGGCGGCATGGGCGGTGATATAGGCCGACCAGCCGAAGAACATCGCATGGCCGAACGACAGCAGGCCGACATAGCCCAGCAGCAGGTTGAAGGCGGCGGCGAACAGGGCGAAGCACAGACCCTTCATCAGGAACACCGGATAGACGGCGAAGGGTGCGGCCAGGGCCACGATCACCAGCACCGCCACGAACAGCGACTGGCGCCTGGAAGAGGCGGCGACGGCGGGGGCCTGAACCGC
The DNA here is from genome assembly GCF_902729445.1 of Magnetospirillum sp. LM-5. Classification (NCBI taxonomy): domain Bacteria; kingdom Pseudomonadati; phylum Pseudomonadota; class Alphaproteobacteria; order Rhodospirillales; family Rhodospirillaceae; genus Magnetospirillum; species Magnetospirillum sp. LM-5. Next base: position 15,109 of record NZ_CACVCE010000004.1, read on the forward strand.
CAGGGAAACCGGGGAATGGGTCATGGCGTCACGCTCCCTTGCCGAACAGGCCGGCGGGCTTGATCAGCAGCACCACCACCATCACCATGAAGATGACCGTGCTGGCCGCTTCGGGGTAGATCACCTTGGTCAGGCCTTCCAGCATGCCCAGCATGAAGCCGGTGACCACCGAGCCCAGGATCGAGCCCATGCCGCCGATCACCACCACGGCGAACACCACGATGATCAGGTTCGAGCCCATCAGCGGATTGACCGAATAGATGGGTGCTGCCAGCACGCCGGCGATGCCGGCCAGGGCCACGCCGAAGCCGTAGGTCAGGGTGATCATCACCGGCACGTTGATGCCGAAGGCCTGGACCAGGGCGGGGTTCTCGGTGGCGGCGCGCAAATAGGCGCCCAGCTTGGTCTTCTCGATCAACAGCCAGGTGCCCAGGCACAGCACCAGCGAGGCCACCACCACCCAGGCGCGATAGATCGGCAGATACATGAAGCCCAGATTCCAGCCGCCGGCCAGTTCCTTCGGCACCGCATAGGGCATGCCGGAAATGCCGTAAAGCTGGCGGAAGATGCCTTCGATGATCAAGGCCAGGCCGAAGGTCAGCAGCAGGCCGTACAGATGGTCCAGCTTGTAAAGCCTGGACAGCATGGTCCGTTCCAGGACAATGCCGAAGGCGGCCACCGCCAGCGGCGCCAGCACCAGGGCGACCCAGTAATTGGCCCCCAGATAGGTCAAGGCCAGCCAGGCGACGAAGGCCCCCATCATGTATTGGGCGCCGTGCGAGAAATTGATGATGTTGAGCAGGCCGAAAATCAGCGCCAACCCCAGGCTGAGCATGGCGTAAAAGGCGCCGTTGATCAGTCCGAGCAGCAATTGCCCGAACAAGGCGGCGGTGGGGATGCCGAACAGGGTCATCATGGCTATCGGGCCTCGCTTGGGCGGGTTCCGCCCGGGACGGGGCGCCTTGATCGCGCCCCGCCCCGGTCGGACGTCATCTTACTTCTTCACCAGATCGCACTTGCTGTCGGCCAGCGGCTGATAGGCCTCGTCGCCGGGGATGGTGCGGGTGATCTTGTAGTAATCCCAGGGGCCCTTCGATTCGGCCGGCTTCTTGACCTGGGCCAGATACATGTCGTGGACCATGCGGCCGTCGGCGCGGATCTTGCCGTTCTTGGCGAAGCCGCTGGCATCCTTGATGGGCAGGGCGCGCATCTGGTCGGCGACCTTCATGCCGTCGTCGGTCTTGGCGGCGGCCAGGGCCTTCAGGTAATGGATCACCGACGAATAGGTGCCGGCATGGACCATCGACGGCATCTTGCCGTCCATCTTGGCCGACCAGCGCTTGGATCAGGCGCGGGTCTCGTCATCCATGTCCCAGTAATAGCCGGTGGTCATCATCATGCCCTGGGCGGTGTCCAGCCCCAGCGAGTGGATGTCGGTGATGAACACCAGCAGACCGGCCAGCGACTGGCCGCCCTGGGTGATGCCGAATTCCTTGGCCTGCTTGATCGAGTTGATGGTGTCGGCGCCGGCATTGGCCAGGCCGATGATCTGGGCGCCCGAGCTTTGCGCCTGCAGCAGGAAGGACGAGAAATCCGAATTGGGGAAGGGATGGCGCACCGCGCCCTTGATCTCGCCGCCATTGGCCTTGACCACGCGCTCGGTCTGGGCCTGCAGATCGTGGCCGAAGGCGTAGTCGGCGGTCAGGAAGTACCACGACTTGCCGCCGTTCTTGACCACCGCGTTGGCGGTGCCGTTGGCCAGCGCCGCGGTGTCGTAGGTCCAGTGGAAGCCGGTGGGCGAGCACTTGGCGTTGGTCAGCGCGGTCGAGGCCGCCCCCGACACCAGGTCGATCTTGCCCTTTTCCTTCGACACCTCGCGCACCGCCACGGCGGCCGCGGTGGTCACCAGTTCGGCGATGGCGTCGACCTGCTCGGTGTCATACCACTTGCGGGCGATGGACGAGGCGATGTCGGCCTTGTTCTGATGGTCGGCCGAGACGATCTCGACCGGCACGCCGTTGACCTTGCCGCCGAAATCCTCGACCGCCATCTGGGCGGCGATGATGGTTCCCTTGCCGGCCAGGTCGGAATAGGTGCCCGACAGGTCGGTCAGGATGCCGATCTTGATCTTGTTGTCGCTATAGGCCTGCTGGGCCTGGGCCTGGGCGACGGTCATGGCGGTCAGACAGGCCGCTCCGATCAAAGCTTTCTTCAACATCGTCTCTACTCCCGTTTGGTTTTATCTTGTCCTTAAACGCCCAAATATCCCTTCAGCTTGTCCATGCTTTGGGACAGCTGATCGTTGGGGATCATGTCGATGACCTTGCCGTGCTCGACCACGTAATGGCGGTCGGCGACGGTCGCGGCGAAGTGGAAGTTCTGTTCCACCAGCAAGATGGTGAAGCCCCTGGATTTCAGTTGGCGGATGATGTCGCCGATATGCTGGACGATCACCGGGGCCAGGCCCTCGGTCGGCTCGTCCAGCAGCAAAAGCTTGGCGCCGGTGCGCAAGATGCGGGCGATGGCCAGCATCTGCTGCTCGCCGCCCGACAATTTGGTGCCCTGGCTGGAAGCACGCTCCAGCAGGCGCGGGAACAGGCCGTAGACCTCGTCCAGGCTCATGCCGCCGTCTTGCACCACCGGCGGCAGCACCATGTTCTCGCGCACGTTCAGCGAGGCGAAGATGCCGCGCTCTTCCGGGCACAGGGCGATGCCCAACCGGGCGATGCGGTTCGACGCCAGGCCGACGGTCTCGGTGCCGCCGAAGGTGACGCTGCCCTGGCGCTTGGCCACCATGCCCATGATCGACTTCATGGTGGTGGTCTTGCCGGCGCCGTTGCGGCCCAGCAGGGTGACCACTTCGCCGGCCGCCACCTCGAAGTCCATGCCGTGCAGGATGTGCGATTCGCCGTACCAGGCTTCCAGCCCAGAGACCTTCAACAGCGCGTCGGGCTTATGCATGGCTGCCCACTCCGTGTCCCATATAGGCCTCGATCACTTCCGGGTTCTTGGAAATCTCGCCGTACGGCCCCTCGGCCAGCACCTTGCCCAGCTTGAGGACGGTGATGGTGTCGGACAGGTCGGCGACCACCGACAGATTGTGCTCGACCATCAGCACCGTGCGGCTGGCCGATACCCGCCGGATCAATTGGGCGGTGCGGGCGACGTCCTCGCTGCCCATGCCGGCCATCGGCTCGTCCAGCAGCAGCATTTCGGGCTCGAGCGCCAAGGTGGTGGCGATTTCCAGCGCCCGCTTGCGGCCATAGGACAATTCACCGGCGGCGATGTCGCGGTATTCCAGCATGCCGACATCGTCCAGCAATTGCTCGGCCCGCTCGTTCAGGCTGTCGAGCGAGCGGTCGGACTGCCAGAAATGCATTGAATTGCCCTGCTTGCGCTGCAGCGCCACGCGAACGTTTTCCAGCGCGGTCAGATGGCCGAACACCGCCGAGATCTGGAAACTGCGCACCATGCCCAGCCGGGCGATGGCCGCCGGCTCGGTCCTGGTGATGTCGCGGCCGTTCAGCAAGATCTGCCCGCGCGACGGCTGCAGGAATTTGGTGATCAGGTTGAAGCAGGTGGTCTTGCCGGCGCCGTTGGGGCCGATCAGCGCGTGGATGGTATGGCGACGAACCCGCAGATTGACGTCCGAGACCGCGACGAATCCCTTGAACTCCTTGGTCAGATTCTTCGTCTCGACGATGAAATCGTCACCCATTCCCGCCTCCCGCAGTCACACCGGCGCCTTGGTCGCTGCCAAGATTGCAGATTGGATTGCCATGTCGGAATTGCAACCCAGCCATCCAAATTTGCCGATGAAAATTGTCATGCAGGACAGAAGAAGTCAAAGGTAATATTGTTCACAAACAATAGTGAATTTGAAATGATTAGTATTGTTTGCGTACAATTCGTTACAATTGATGTAATGATGCGATGCTAGGCTGGGCCTCATCTGTGAGTGCGGCCCACAAGCGTTTGCGCCGCGACGCCAAAATTCAAATCGGACAGAAGTGGATCACGTCCGGGCATGACGGAAATGGGGGCTAAGGCGCCATGTCGGCGCCTTTCCGACCCTGTCAGACCGGATCGGGCGCCAGGACGGCGATGCCGGCGGCGGCGATCTCGCAATCCTGGTCTTCGTGGGCGCCGGATATTCCCAACGCGCCGATCAACTCGCCCGCCACGAAGACCGGGACGCCGCCGCCGATGGGGATGAAGCCGGCGCGGCCGTTCAGTCCTTCCAGCACATGGGGCCGGTCGCCGATGCGTGCCTTCCACGCCGCCGTGGGGACGCCGAAGCCGGCGGCCGTCTTGGCCTTGTCGGTCGAGATCACCACCCCGTGAAAGGGGGCGCCGTCCATGCGCAACAGCGCCTTGGGATGGCCGCCGGCATCGACCGCGACGGCGGTGATCTTCAGCCCCATCGCCTTTGCCCGGATCACCGCCGCATTCACGGCGGCCAAAGCCTGTTCTTCGGTCATGAAAGGTCTCCTGTCGGTCAAACCCAGCCCATCGCGCCGGCTCCGGCGCCGACGGCGATCAGCCATAACGGATTAAGCCTGGTCTTCACCATCACCCCCAGGGCGGCGGCGAACAGCAGGCCTTGCGCCCAGTCGTGGACGGTCATGGTGGTGAGCGACCAGGCGGTGGCGCCGACCATGCCGATGGGTAAGGGCATGATAGCGCGGCGGATGGTCGCCCCCCAGCCGCCCCAGCGGATCTTGGCGCCGAAATGCAGCGACGCCATGGCCAGGATCGAGGGCGGCACGATCAGCGCGGTGGTGGCGGCGACGGCCCCGGTCAGGCCGGCCGCCTGCATGCCGACCAAGGTGGCGAACAAAAGATTGGGGCCGGGCGCGATCTGGGCCAGGGTGAAGCATTCGACGAAGACCTGGGGCGTCATCCACGGATGGGTCTCGGTGACGAAGCGCAGCATTTCCGGGGTCAGCGCCAGCACGCCGCCGCCGATGGCCATCATCGACAACAAGGCGAAATGCAGGAACAAGCTGACCGAGATTTCCAGATCGCTGTTCATCGCCGCTTCCCCCAATGGCCGATGGCGATGGCGGCCGTGGCCAGCACCGCCATCACCGCCGGCAACGGCCAGTGCATCACGCCGACGCCGGCGAACATGGCCAAAGCGAACAGCACCGGCACCGGGGCCAAGGGCAGCGAGCGGATCATCGCCAGCGCCATCGCCGCCACCATGGCGGCGGCCACGACCGACATGCCGCGAATGACGTCCTGGACCAGCGGCACGGTGCCGACCCGCTGGTAGATTGCGCCCAGCGCCAGAACGACCATCGACGGCAGCAGGACCATGCCGGTGACGGCGGCTATCGCGCCGGGGACCCCACGGCGGCGTTGGCCGATGATGATGGCCAGGTTGCAGATGGTCGGGCCGGGCAGCACCTGGGCGAAGGCGAAGATTTCGGCGAATTCCTCGGGCGTCAGCAATTTCTTCTGTTCGACCAGCGCGCGCCGCGCCCACGGCATGACGCCGCCGAAGCCGATCAAGGCCAGCCGCGAGAACAAGACGAACAATCCCCACACGGTGGGGTTCTCGCGGGGCTTATCCATGGGCGGGGCGTCCGAAGGCGGGCAGGCCGACGGCATGCAGGCGAATGCCGTCCAGGATGGCCTGGGCGATGGGCGGCAGCAGCGCGCCATCCCTCAGCGTCAGGCCGATCTGGCGGGTGGTCTGGCCCAGCGGCACCTGCAGCTCGACCAGCACGCCGGACTCGATTTCCACCTGCAACTGGCGCGGCGACATCGCCGTCAGCATGTCGCTGCTGCCCAGCAATTGCCGCACGATGGCCAGATCGCCGGTCTCGACCGAGGCCTCGGGCGGGGTCAGGCCCAGTTCGGCGAAGGAATCGTCGATCAGCCGGCGGCCGGGGGCGTCGGGGCGCGGCAGGATCCATTGCTCGTTCAGCAGGCTTTCCAGCGCGATCATCGGCCGGTCCGCCCATGGATGGCCGGCGCGGGCGACGATGCCGATGCGGTCCTCGAACAGCGATTCGGTCAGCAGGCCGCGGCACAGCGCCTCGGGCCTCAGTGCGCCGAAGATCAGGTCGATGTCGCCGGTGCGCAGGCCCGACACCAGCACGTCATAGGGGGCCTCGACCATCTTGACCCGGATCTTGGGGAAGCGCTTCAAGGTATGGGCGATGGCGGTGGGCAGGATGTAGGTGCGCCCCAGCGGCAGGGCGCCGATGATCACCGTGCCGGTCTGGGTGCCGGCCAGGCCCGAGATGTCGGCCTCCATGTGGCGCAGCTCGGCGAAGATGCGCTTGGCCGCCGCCACCAGCTTGTCGGCCTTGTCGCTGGCCACCATGCCCTGCGGCATGCGGTGGAACAAAGGCTGGCCGATGGCGCCCTCGATCCGAGACAGCGCCATGCTGGCCCCGGCCTGCGACATCCCCAGCTTTTCCGCCGCCGCCGACAGGTGGCGCAGTTCGGCCAATTGTTCCAGCATCTGCAGTTTGCGGCCGCTGAACATCAGGTTGGCAAGCACGTTGCGCGAAATCGCCCCCAGCGCGCGCGAGCGGCACAGTTCCTCGACGGTCTGCTCGGCCTGGTCGTTGATGCGCAAAGCTCGGCGCAGCACCGCCTCGCCATAGGCCGACAGCAGCATGCCGCGCGGCTTTCGCTCGAACAGCACCACGCCCAGCGCGCGTTCCAGCTCGCGGATCGAGCGGGTGATCGCCGACGAGGCCTTGAAGATGTCGTCGGACGATTTGGTGATGCTGCCGGTGATGGCCACCGACAGGAAGGCCCGCAGATGCGTCAGCGTCAGTTCCGGCGTGATGGCGTCGGCATGGACAATGTTCATCGAACCGAAGGCTCCAACATGACGTGCACCCGGCGAAAGCCTGTCGCACAACCTTATCTTAGGCCAACAGATGGCCGCTGTAGAAGGGACCATCACAAAAATAGAATGCAGTTTCACGAATGGGCAATGTCTTGTCGGCCGACCGGGCGCGTATAGTCACAGTCACAAAAAGCGAGCTGTCGTGGGCTGATTCATGGCCGGCGGCTGACCGAGAAGGCAGGAGGAGGACAGTCCATGTTCAGGAAGATGTTGGGGGCCGCGATGGCGGTCGCCGTGATGGGTGGCGCCTCGGGTGCCGATGCCCAGGAAGTGACCTTGAAGGTGCACCACTTTCTTGGGCCGCAGGCGCCGCAGCATGCCGCCGTTCTGGCGCCCTGGTGCGACAAGCTGGCCAAGGAATCGAACGACAAGCTGAAGTGCCAGATCTTTCCGGCCATGCAGTTGGGCGGCACGCCGCCCCAGCTTTACGATCAGGCCCGTGACGGCATCGCCGACGTCATCCTGGTTCTGGCCGGCTATGCCGCCAACCGCTTCCCGCGCATGGAAGTGTTCGAACTGCCCTTCATGATGACCAATGCCGAGGCCACCAGCCGCGCCGCCTGGGATTACCAAGAGACCCTGGCCAAGGACGAGTTCGCCGAGACCAAGCTGCTGGCGACCTTCGTGCACGGTCCGGGCAACATCTACACCACCAAGAAGAAGATCGAGAAGCTGGACGACTTCAAGGGTCTGAAGCTTCGCGCCCCGACCCGCCAGACCAACAAGCTGTTGGCGATGATGGGCGCTTCGCCGGTCGGCATGCCGGTGCCGGCGGTGCCCGAGGCCATTTCCAAGGGCGTCATCGACGGCGCGGTCATTCCCTACGAGGTGGCGCCCGCCATCAAGATGAACGAGCTGGTCAAGCACACCGCCGAGACCGACCGGTCCTACAACGCGCTTTATACCGCGGTGTTCCTGGTGGCGATGAACAAGGCCAAGTACGATTCGCTGCCGGCCGACCTGAAGAAGGTGCTGGACGCCAATTCGGGCGGCGAGGTGTCGGGCATGTTCGGCAAGGCCATGCTGGCCGCCGACGCGCCGGCCAAGGAGAAGATGCTGGCCTCGGGCGTCGAGATCAACGTGATCCCGGCCGCCGAGCTCGACAAGTGGAAGAAGGCCTCGGACGCCTTGGACGATGCCTGGGTCAAGGACATGGATGCCAAGGGCTTCGACGGCAAGAAGCTGCTGCTCTCGGCCCAGGACCTGACCAAGAAGTACACCAAGTAGACCGCATTTCGGGGGCGGCCTTTGGGCCGCCCCCTCCCCGAAATTCAGGAGGGTGTCATGGCTGACGCCATTTACACCGAGACGGACACGCAATACGGTCCGATCGGAAGGGTGCTTGACGCCCTGTCCAAGGCCTTCGCCATCGCGGCGGGAATCGTGCTGACCGTGCTGGCGATCTTGTCATTGGTCAGCATCATCGGGCGCTCGGCCTTCGCCATGCCGGTGATGGGCGATTACGAACTGGTGCAGATCATGTCGGCGGTGGCCGTGGCCATGTCGCTGCCGTTCTGCCAGATGGTGCGCGGTCACGTGATCGTCGATTTCTTCACCCATAATTGCCCGCCCAAGCTCAACCGCTTCCTTGACCTGATCGCCAACCTGCTGCTGGCCTTCGGCGCCTTCCTGTTCGCCTGGCGCAACGCGGTCGGCTTGATGGAGCTCAGGAAGTCGGGCGACGCCTCGATGCTGCTCGATATCCCCACCTGGGTCGGCTACGTCCCCTTCATCCTGTCCTTCGCCCTGCTGGGCTGCACCGCGCTGTACTCGGCCTGGGAAGATTTCACCGGAGAGCGCAAATGAGCGGTATCGAGTATGGCCTGATCATCGGCGGCCTGATGATCCTGCTGCTGGCGCTCCGCGTCCATATCGGCGGCGCGATGCTGATCGCCGGCACCATCGGCTATTACTGGTTCAGCGGCGCCGATCCGGTCTTGAGCTATTTCAAGCACGCGGCCTATGCCCGCTTTTCGGTCTATGACCTGTCGGTGGTGCCGCTTTTCCTGCTGATGGGCCAGTTCGCCACCCATGGCGGCCTGTCCAAGGCGCTGTTCAAGGCCGGCAACGCCATGATCGGCCATTGGCGCGGCGGCATGGCCATGGCCGGCGTCTCGGCCTGCGCCGGCTTCGGGGCCATCTGCGGCTCGTCGCTGGCGACTGCCGCCACCATGGCCCAGGTGGCCCTGCCGGAACTGCGCAGCCACGGCTATTCGCCGCGCCTGGCCGGCGCCGCCCTGGCTGCCGGCGGCACGCTGGGCATCCTGATCCCGCCCTCGGTGCCGCTGGTGATCTATGCCATCTTGACCGAACAAAGCATCGGCAAGCTGTTCATGGCCGCCTTCATTCCCGGCATCATCGCAGCCCTCGGCTACATGGCGGTGATCTCGATCATCGCGCGGCTGTCGCCGGGCGACGCCCCGGCCGGCGACCGCTTCAGCTGGGGCCAGCGCCTGCAGGCCATCATCGATACCTGGCCGGTCATCTTGATCTTCGCCGTGGTGATCATCGGCATCTATGGCGGCTGGTTCACGCCGACCGAGGCGGCCTCGGTCGGCACGGTCGCCACCGCCTTCGTCGCCTGGAAGTCGGGCGGTCTGAAGGGCAGGGGCTTCCTGGAATGCGTCTACGGCGCCGCCAAGGCCACCGGCATGATCTTCCTGATCCTGCTGGGCGCCGACGTGCTGAACGTGTTCCTGGCGCTGACCCAGATGCCGGCCGAATTGGCCCGCTGGGTGGTCGGGTTGAACCTGCCGCCCCTGATGATCATCTTCACCATCATCGCCATCTACCTGTTCCTGGGCTGCATCATGGACAGCCTGTCGATGCTGATGCTGACCATTCCGATCTTCTTCCCGATCATCGTCGGCACCGATTTCTGGGGCATGGAGCTGGAACCCAAGGCGATCTGGTTCGGTATCGTCGCCCTGATGACGGTGGAAATCGGTCTGATCACGCCGCCGGTCGGCATGAACGTCTACATCATCAGCTCGATGGCCAAGGACATTCCCATGAAGGAGGTGTTCAAGGGCATCGTGCCGTTCCTGTGCTCGGACCTGGCGCGCATCGTTTTGCTGGTGTTCTTCCCCTCGATCACGCTGATCGCGCTTAACTTCTAGGAGAGCGTTTCATGGCCCGCATCATCGGCGGCATCGCCTGTTCCCATACGCCCACCATCGGTTTCGCCGTCGATGGCGACAAGCGCAACGATCCCGTATGGAAGCCGATCTTCGACGGCTTCGAGCCGGCCCGCCAATGGCTGGCCGACACCAAGCCCGACGTCTTGTTCATGATCTTCAACGATCATGTCACCTCGTTCTTCTTCGACCATTACTCGGCCTTCACCCTGGGCATCGACAGCCAGTACGGCGTCGCCGACGAAGGCGGTGGGGCGCGTGACCTGCCAATGGTGCCGGCCCACGCCGCGCTGGCCCAGCATATCGGCGCCTCGCTGATGGCCGACGAGTTCGACATGTCCTTCTTCCAGGACAAGAAGCTGGACCATGGCAGCCTGTCGCCGCTGTCGATGCTGTGCGACCATCCCGACGGTTCCTGGCCCATCCCGATCGTGCCGCTGGCGGTCGGCGTGCTGCAATTGCCGGTTCCGTCGGCCAAGCGCTGCTGGAAGCTGGGCAAGGCCTTGCGCCGGGCGGTGGAAAGCTATCCGGAAGATCTGAAGGTGGCGGTGATCGCCACCGGCGGCCTGTCGCATCAGGTCCACGGCGCCCGGGCCGGCTTCACCAACCAGGAATGGGACCACCAGTTCCTGGACTTGTTCGAGAAGGACCCCGAATCCCTGACCCGGCTGACCATCGCCGACCTGGCCGAGCTGGGCGGCGTCGAAGGGGCGGAAGTGATCATGTGGCTGATCATGCGCGGCGCGCTGTCGGCCGGCATCAAGAAGCTGCACCAATCCTATTACCTGCCGTCGATGACCGGCATCGCCATCGCCGTCTATGAGAACCAGGACCAGACGCTGCCCAAGGACAAGGAAGCCGAACAGCGCGCCCATATCGGGCACCAACTGGCCGGGGCCGAGCAGATTTCCGGCATCCATCCCTTCACCCTGGCGACCAGCGTCAGGGCTTATCGGCTTAACAAGTTCCTGCACCGCATGATCGAGCCCGATCATCGCCAGCGTTTCCTGGCCGACCCCGAAGGTGCCTTCGCCGAATGGGGCCTGACCGAGGAAGAGAGTGACATGGTGCGCCGCCGCGACTGGGACGCGTTGATCCGGTACGGCGTGATCTTCTTCATGCTGGAAAAGCTGGGCGCGGTGGTCGGTGTTTCCAACCTGCACATCTATGCCGCCATGCGCGGCGAAACGCTGGAACAGTTCCTGGCCACCCGCAACCAGCCGACCGCCCTGTACTCGGTCGCCGGCAAGGAGGGCATGAAGGACCTGAAATGGGATAAGGCCAGTTAAGAACAACAACAGGACGACCATCATGATCATCGATATCCACGGGCACTACACCACGGCACCCAAGGCGTTGGAGGATTGGCGCAACCGCCAGATCGCCGGCCTGAAGGACCCAAGCCAGGCCCCGAAAGTGTCCGAGCTGGCCATCAGCGACGACGAATTGCGCGAAAGCATCGAGACCAACCAGTTGGCCAAGATGAAGGAACGCGGGTCGGACCTGACGGTGTTCTCGCCCCGGGCCAGCTTCATGGCCCACCATATCGGTGATTTCGCCACCAGCTCGACCTGGGCCGCCATCTGCAACGAGCTGTGCGCCCGGGTGGCGGGGCTGTTCCCCGACAATTTCATCGGGGCGGCGATGCTGCCGCAATCGCCGGGAATCGATCCCAAGACCTGCATCCCCGAGATCGAGAAGTGCGTCAAGGAATACGGCTTCGTCGCCATCAACCTCAATCCCGACCCGTCGGGCGGACATTGGACCTCGCCGCCCTTGTCCGACCGCCATTGGTACCCGATCTACGAGGCGATGGTCGAATACGAGCTGCCGGCCATGGTCCACGTCTCGACCTCGTGCAATGCCTGTTTCCACACCACCGGGGCGCATTACCTGAACGCCGACACCACCGCCTTCATGCAGTGCCTGACCAGCGACCTGTTCAAGGACTTCCCGACCTTGAAGTTCATCATCCCCCATGGCGGCGGGGCGGTGCCCTATCATTGGGGCCGCTTCCGGGGCCTGGCGCAGGAGCTGAAGAAGCCTCTCTTACGCGAGCATCTGCTCCACAACATCTTCTTCGACACCTGCGTCTACCATCAGCCGGGCATCGACCTGCTGACCAAGGTCATCCCGGTGGACAACATCTTGTTCGCGTCCGAGATGATCGGGGCGGTGCGCGGCATCGACCCCGAGACCGGGCATTATTACGACGACACCAAGCGCTATATCGAGGCGACGCTGAACCTGTCGGCCGAGGACCGTTACAAGGTCTATGAGGGCAACGCGCGCCGCGTCTATCCCCGCCTGGACCGGGCGCTGAAGGCTAAGGGAAAGTGACCATGAACAATCTGGGAATCGTGAAGCGCAATATCGACCGCGCCGACCGGGCGGCGGTGGAAAAGCTGGCCGGCTTCGGAATCGCCACCATCCACGAGGCCATGGGCCGGGTCGGGCTGATGAAGCCCACTATGCGGCCGATCTATCCGGGCGCCCGGCTTTGCGGCACCGCGGTCACGGTCTTGCTGCATCCCGGCGACAATTGGATGATGCATGTGGCGGCCGAGCAGATACAGCCCGGCGACGTGGTGGTGGCGGCGATTTCCGCCGAATGCACCGACGGCTTCTTCGGCGACCTGCTGGCCACCTCGTTTCGGGCCCGCGGCGCGGTGGGTCTGGTGATCGATGCCGGCGTGCGCGACGTGCGCGACCTGACCGAGATGGGATTCCCGGTCTTTTCCAAATGCATCAGCGCCAAGGGCACCATCAAGGCGACCTTGGGCAGCGTCAACATCCCCGTCGTCTGCGCCGGGGCATTGGTCAATCCCGGCGACGTGGTGGCCGCCGACGATGACGGCGTGGTGGTGGTTCCGGCTGCAGTGGCTGCCCAAGCAGCGGAAGCGGCCGCCGCGCGCGAGGCCAACGAGGCGTCGAAGCGCGCCCGCCTGGCTGCCGGCGAACTGGGGCTGGACATGTATGACATGCGCGGCGCCCTGGCCAAGGCGGGGCTGAAATATATCGACTGAGCCTCACTCCTCGAACGGCAATCCGACATAGTTCTCGGCCAGGGTGGTGCGGCCGGCGTGGGAATGCAGGACGTAATCCAGCTCGGCTTCCAATGCCCGTTGCTCGAAGGGCAGGGTGTCGGGGAACACGTGCAACAGGTTGGTCATCCACCAGGAAAAACGCTCGGCTTTCCACACGCGGCGCAGGGCTCGTTCGGAATAGCGGTCGATCCCGTGCGAACTGCCGCCGTAATACTCGATCAAGGCGTGGCCCAGAAAGCGCACGTCCGACGCCGCCAGGTTCAGGCCCTTGGCCCCGGTCGGCGGCACGATATGGGCGGCGTCGCCGGCCAGGAACAGCCGGCCGAAGCGCATCGGCTCGGCGACGAAGCTGCGCAACGGGGCGATGCTTTTTTCCAGGGCCGGGCCGGTGACCAGCGACTGCCGGGCCTCTGCGTCCAGGCGCAGGCGTAATTCGTCCCAGAAGCGTTGATCCGACCAGTCGTCGACCTTGTCCGACAGTGGCACCTGCAGATAATAGCGCGACCGCGTCCGCGATCGCATCGAGCACAGGGCGAAGCCGCGCGGGTGCTTGGCATAGATCAGCTCGTCGCAGACCGGCGGCGTGTCGGACAACAGGCCCAGCCAGCCGAATGGATAGATCCGCTCGAAAAGCCGGATGGAATCCTTCGGCACCGAAGCCCGGCACACGCCGTGGAAGCCGTCGCAGCCGGCGATGAAATCGCAGTGAATGTCGTGGCGGATTCCGTCCTTCACATAGCTGACGGTGGGGTGATCGCCGTCGAAGCCGCTGATGGCCACCTCCTTGGCTTCGTAGACCGTCGTCAGGCCGGCCGCCTTGCGCGCGTCCATCAGGTCGCGGGTCAGCTCGGTCTGGCCATAGACCATCACCTGCTTGCCGCCGGTCAGGCCGTGCAGGTCGATGCGGTGGCGCTTTCCCTCGACCAGCAGCTCGATGCCGTGATGGGGCAGGCCTTGGGCATGCATGCGCGCGCCGACGCCTGCTTCGTCCAGCAGGTCGACGCACACCTGTTCCAGCACACCGGCGCGGATGCGGCCCAGAACATACTCGCCGGTATGGGCCTCGAGGATGATGGCATCGATGCCGGCTTTCGCCAGCAACTGCCCGAGAATCAAGCCGGAGGGGCCGGCTCCGATAATGGCGACTTGAACTTTCATCTCTCGTCTCCGTCCGGCCCCCCCGTTGTGTCGAAGGCGTCTACAGGCTTTCCATCGCCAGCGTTCCGGCGGCGGTGTTCGAGATGGGGATGTGGTAGTTGCGGTGGACCACACCAACCTTGTCGCCCAGGGCGCCGCGGCAGGTGACCCAGTTCAGCAGCTCGACACCTTGCGTGCCGGTCAGCTCGACGATGTCGGGGATGGAATATTGGCTGACCCAGTCGGGGTCGGTGACCAGCTTGTCCATGAATTCCAGGTCGAACGTCTTGTTGATGAAGCCGGCCCGTTCGCCGTCCAGCTGATGCGACAGGCCGCCGGTGCCCAGCACCACCACCCGGGCATCCGAATCCCACGATTCGATGGCCTTCCTGATGGCCCGACCGAAGGCCAGGCACCGCTTCGCCGACGGCAGCGGGAACTGCACGGTGTTCTGGCACACCGGAACGGTGCGGATCGAGCCGGCCTGGCGGTTGGGCAGCAACAGGTCGATGGGGATGGTGAAGGCGTGATCGACCAGCATTTCCTGACAGGTGGTCAGGTCGAACTCGTCCTCGATCAGGCTGTCGATCATGTGCCACGACAGGTCCTGGTCACCCATGAACGAGCCGGTGGTGGGAATGCCCCAGCCCTCGTCGGCATGGTGGTATTCGGGCGCGGCGCCGATCGAGAAGGTCGGCATCTTGTCGAGGAAGAAGTTCAGGCCATGGTCGTTATAGACCACCACCGCGACGTCCGGCTTGACCTTGTCCAGCCAGGCGTGGATCGGCGGGAAGCCGTCGAAGAAAGGCTTCCAATAGGGGTCCTGGTGAAGATTCTTGGCGATGGCGCGTCCGATATAGGGGACATGGGTGGTGCAGATGCCGCCGACGATCTTGGCCATGTCAGTTTCTCCCCGCTTCGACCAGCTTGGCCATGAATTCTTCCTTGGTGACGCCGGTCTGCTGGGCGCCGACATCTTGCATGTCCAGCTTGTAGATGCCGCCCAGCTTGGCGATGAAATAGGCGTTGCCGCCGGCCGCCAGCATGTCCAAGACCTGCAGCGACAAGACGGCCTTTTTCTGTTGGTGGTTCAGGGCGAACTTGTCGCAATAGGCGGCGGGGTCGGCCAGGAATTCCTGGCGGTTTTCCTCGGAATTGAACGAATAGCACATCTTGTTCAGGGCATAGCCCTTGCGGGCCATGTCGCCGTCGAAGATGGTCGTGCCGGGGATGACACGTTTGGTCTTGCTAGCCACGGTGGTTTCCTCCTGTATCGAATTCTTCCGTGTCGATTTCGCTCTGGGTGGCGGGGTTGTATCTGGCCCCTGACACGGTGGATGGGTTGATGAGTTGGTCCAGCCGCCGGGTGATATCGGCGGGCAGGGCGACGGCGTCGGCACCCAGGTTTTCTTCCAGGTGGCCGGTTGATTTGGTGCCGAACAACGCGACGATGTGGTCGCCCTTGGACAGCACCCAGGCCAGGGCCAATTGC
This sequence comes from Magnetospirillum sp. LM-5, assembly GCF_902729445.1. Classification (NCBI taxonomy): domain Bacteria; kingdom Pseudomonadati; phylum Pseudomonadota; class Alphaproteobacteria; order Rhodospirillales; family Rhodospirillaceae; genus Magnetospirillum; species Magnetospirillum sp. LM-5. Next base: position 30,796 of record NZ_CACVCE010000004.1, read on the forward strand.
GCCGGCGTGCAGCCGATTTCAGCCGCGATGGCGAAGAAGCCCGGCAACAGGTCCAGATTCTTGCGGTAATGCGCTTCGTCGAAGCGGGGCATCTGGCGGCGGATATCCTTGTCTTCCAACTGACGGGCCGGATCGGTCAGGGTGCCGGTCAGGAAGCCGCGCGCCAGCGGGCTGAAGGCGACCAGGGCCGCGCCCAGCTCGCGACAGGTTTCCAGCACGGCGATTTCCGGGTTGCGGGTCCACAGCGAATATTCGCTTTGCACCGCCGTCACCGGATGGACGCTATGGGCACGGCGGATGGTGGCGGCCGACACTTCCGACAGGCCGATGGTCCTGATCTTGCCGGCGGTCACCAGATCGGCCAGGGCGCCGGTGCTGTCCTCGATCGGGACCTGCTTGTCCAGGCGGTGCAGGTAGTAAAGGTCGATCACCTCGGTCCCCAGGCGGGCCAGGGCCTCGTCGCAGGTGCGTTTGATGGTCTCGGGGCGGCCGTCGATGACCCGCTTGCCGTCCACCCCGGTCATGCCGCACTTGCTGGCCAGCACGATACGGTCGCGGTAGGGCTTCAGGATCGGCCCGACCAGGGATTCGTTGGCCCCGAAGCCGTACAGCGCCGCGGTGTCGAAGAAATCGACGCCCCGGTCCAGGGCGGTCAGCAGCACCCGTTCGGCGGTCGCCCGGTCGGGCGGCGTGCCATAGGCGTGGCTGAGATTCATGCAGCCCAGCGACAGGCCGGCGACGTCGAAGGGGCCTATGGCGCGACGGATGCGCATGGTCTAGCGCCCGTTCAATTGCTGTTCCAGGGCGTGCAGCGTCTGGTAGCAGGGCAGCACCTTGCCCACCGAGGCGTTGGGCTCGCGGCCCTCGCGGATGGCGGCGACGAATTCGCGGTCCTGCAGCTCGATGCCGTTCATCGACACGTCGACCGTCGAGACGTCGATGGCCTGTTCCTTGCCGTCCACCAGATCGTCATAGCGGGCGATATAGGTGCCGCTGTCGCCGATATAGCGAAAGAAAGTCCCCAGCGGGCCGTCATTGTTGAAGGACAAGGACAGGGTGCAGATGGCGCCGGTGCTGGCTTTCAACTGGATCGACATATCCATGGCGATGCCCAGGGTCGGATGGATCGGGCCTTGCATGGCGTTGGCGGCGACGATGGCGCCGCCGGCCTGATAGGCGAACAGATCGACGGTGTGGGCGGCGTGGTGCCACAGCAGATGGTCGGTCCAGCAGCGCGGCTGGCCCAGGGCGTTGATGTTGGTCCGGCGGAAGAAATAGGTCTGCACATCCATCTGCTGGATGGTGAACTGGCCGGCCTTGATCTTGTTGTGGACCCATTGATGGCTGGGATTGAAGCGCCGGGTATGGCCGCACATGGCGACCAGGCCGGTCTGCTGTTGCAGGGCGACCACCGCTTCGGCGTCGGCCAGGCTGTCGGCCAGCGGAATCTCGATCATCACATGCTTGCCGGCCTTCAGGCAGGCCATGCCCTGCGCGGCGTGCAGCGGCGTCGGCGTGGTCAGGATCACCGCGTCCACCTCGGGCCGGGCCAGGCAATCGGCCAGATCATGGGCGACATGACCAATGCCGTACTTGGCCGCCACCTCTTCCGGCTTGTCCTCGGGCCGGCTGGCCAGCGACACCACGCGAACGCCATCGATGGCCTTCAGGGCGTCGAGATGCTTGATGCCGAAGGCGCCGGCCCCGACCAGGGCGATGTTGACGGGCTTGCTCATCGGGGTCAGATCCTTTCTTGGGGCCAATAAAGCCGCATGGGGTTGTCGACCAGCAGCTTCTTCTGCAATTCGGCGGTCGGTGCGATGTGGGGGATGAAATCGACCAGAAGCCCGTCATCGGGCATGTGATCCTTCAGGTTGGGATGCGGCCAGTCGGTGCCCCACAGAACGCGATCGGGGAAGGTTTCGACGATCCGCCGCGCGAAGGGGACCACGTCGCGATAGGCCGCCTGCTGGCCGTCCAGGGCCGGGGGGCCGGACAGCGACAGGCGCTCGGGGCAGCTGACCTTGCTCCAGACATTGGCATGCTCGCGCATGAATTTGACGAACAGTTCGAATTCGGGGCCGTCGACCGGCTTGGCGACGTCGGGCCGGCCCATATGATCGACCACCAATTCGGTCGGCAGGGCGGTGAAGAAGTCCCACAGTTCGGGCAGGTCGGCCGCCTCGAAATAGATCACCACGTGCCAGCCCAGGGGGGCGATGCGGGCGGCGATCTCCATCAACTCGTCCTTGGGGGTGAAATCGACCAGACGGCGGACGAAATTGAAGCGCACGCCGCGCACGCCGGCTTCGTGCATCGCCTGCAGGTCCTGGTCGGTGACGGTGCGCCGGACGGTGGCGATTCCGCGCGCCTTGCCGCCCGAATGGACCAGCGCATCGACCAAGGCGGAATTGTCGGCGCCGTGGCAGGTGGCCTGGACCACCACGTTGCGGGCAAAGCCCAGACGGTCGCGAAGGGCGAACAATTGGTCCTTCGAGGCGTCGCACGGGGTGTATTTGCGCTCGGGCGCGAAGGGAAAGCGCTCGCCGGGGCCGAAGACGTGGCAATGGGCATCCACCGCGCCGGCCGGCAGGCGGAACTTGGGGGAAGAGGGGCCTTGGTACCAATCCAACCAGCCCGGGGTCTTTTCGAAACGGCTCACTGGGCTTGATCCTTCAGCATGGCGATGATGCGGTCGGCCTCGGTGCGCCAGTCGCAGGATTTGGCGAAGCCGGGCGTGCCGCGTTGCCCGAACAATCCCTGGTCGGCCAGGTCGGCCATCTGCGCCTGACGCTCGGCGGTGCCGGCGGCCGATAAGGGGGCCAAGCCCATCTCGCTGACGGTGCGGGCGGATTCGCGCATTTCCTCGGCGCGGCGGCGGCCGTGCTGGATCACCCGCTGGAAGAAGTAGCTGCCCAGCTTTTCCCATTCCATGCCGGGGAAGGTCTCGACCAGCGAGGCGATCACCTGATCCTCGACGCCATAGGCCCTGGCGGCGGTGAAGCTTTCGATCACCATGGCTTCCAGGCCCTTGATCATCACCGAGCGGCACATCTTGGTGGCCGAAGCCACCCCCAGTTGGTCCGACGCCACCGTGGCGGCAAAGCCCAAGGCGTTGAGGCGGGGTTCCAACGCGGCGGCGTCGGGGCCGCCCAGCAGCAGCGGCACCTGGATGCGGGTCGGCGGCACCGAGGTCATCACCGCACCCTCGACGAAGCGGCCGCCGACCCCGTTGACCAACTCGGCCGTCTCGATCTTGGCCTTGGGCGAGGCCGAATTGAAATCCAGGAACCAGGTGCCGGCGCCGATGCCCGGCACCGCGGCCCTGGCCGCCGACACCGATTGCGAGGCGGTCACCGCCGAGATGATCAGATCGGATCGGGCCGCCAGGGCGGCGTGGTCGGCGACCAGCTCCACCCCGAAGCGGGCGGCATGCTCGGCCAGTTCGGCCTTGGACGGGCCGGCCTGCTTGATGTCGTGGGCGAAGATGGCGATCTTTCGCGCCCGCAGATCCTCGGCCAGGATGCGGGCGACCTCGCCATAACCGATCAGGCCGATGGTGCGGATGTCCCTGTCCATCACCGTCTCCCGTCCCAGATCGCGGTGGGAATCATCACCTCGCCCTTCATCAACAGGCGCGCGGTGCGCAGAAGTGCTGCGCGCAGCACCTTTTGCCGATCGACCGGGTCCAGTTCCAGCTCGACACTGAATTCGCCGGTCGGATGCTCGACGGCGACGGTCTTGACCGAGCCGGCCGGCACCACGGCGATGCCGTCGGCGACGCTGCCGTCCAGCACGCAAGCGGTGGCCACCGTGACGGCGGCCAGCACGCCGATGGCGTCATGACAGACATGGGGAATGAAACAGCGTGTCGCCACCGCGCCGCCGGCCGTCGGCGGGGCGATCAGGCACATTTTCGGGTAGTTCTTCGGCCCGACGTCGCCCAGGCCCATCAACAGGCCGGCCTTCAGGCGAAGCGCCTCGATCCGGGCCTTCAATTCGGTGTCGGCATTCATCGCCTCGACGCTTTCGGCGCCGGTGCGGCCCATGTCGGCGGCCCTGAACAGCACCATCGGCATGCCGTTGTCGATGCAGGTGACGTCCAGTCCGTCGATGCTGTCCTTGACCCGGCCGGTCGGCAGCAGGCCCGAACAGACCGAACCGGCGGTATCAAGGAAATTGATGGCGATCGGGGCCGAGGTGCCGGGCACGCCGTCGATGCGGGCGTCGCCGTCATAGGCGACGCGGCCGTTCGGGGTGCGCACCGTGATGTCGCACTGCATGTCGGTATTCAGCGTCAAGACGCGAAGCGTGGTGGTGTCGCCTTGCGGCGTGACGATGCCGCGCTCCAAGGCAAAGGGCACGACGGCGGCCAGCATGTTGCCGCAATTGGGGGTGGTGTCGACACTGTCCTTGTCGGGCTGCAACTGGGCGAACAGGAAATCCAGATCGACCCCCGGGCGGGTGCTTGGCCGGACGATGCCGACCTTGCTGGTCAGCGGATGGCCGCCGCCCAACCCGTCGATCTGGCGGGCGTGCGGGCTGCCCATCACCGCCAGCAGCACCTTGTCGCGCAAGGTGACATCCGCCGGCAGGTCGCTTTCCAGGAAGAAAGGCCCGCGCGAGGTGCCGCCGCGCATGAAGTGACAAGGGATCGGGGTCTGCATTCAATCTCTCCCAGGCATCGACCGTGTCATGGTGACAAAATCCAACGCCCGGACCAAGGCCCGGGCGTCACTTTTAGCTATAGCAAATTGTTATGGCTTGGGCGTTTTCAGCCCATTTCGGTGCGGACCAAATCGCGCAACAGCGCCATGGCCCGCCGGCCCAGGGGGGTGATCGGCTTGTGCGCCGAAACCGCCAGGAACAAGGTGCTGGTCACCGCCGGCTCGATCAGACGGCGCAGGCTGAAGCTGCCCGAGCGGCGCCACGCCACCAGGGCGGTCTGGGTCAGCACGGCGCTGCCGTAACCGGCGGCCACCAGATCCAGGATCGACGGGATCGACGACACTTCCATCACCACCTTCAGGCGCACCCCGGCCAGGGCGGCCTGGGTCTCCAACAGGCGGCGCATGGCGTGCGAGCGTTCGGGCAGGATCAGCGGGATCGACCCCAGTTCCGACCACAGCAGGGTCGGCGGATAATCGCCGGCCGGCACCACCAGGCCCAAGGGCTCGTCCATCAGGGGCGACACCTCGATGGCCGGGCTGGGCTCGGGATTGTGGACCAGGCCGACATCGACGCGGCCGCCGGCGATCCATTCGGTGACATGGGTCGACAGCCCCTCGACGATGGCCGGGCGGGCCTTGGGCAGGGTGCGGCGAAAGGCCTCGACCAGCGGCAGGGTCAGGCGCCGCCCGACACTGGGCGGCAGGCCGATGACGATGCGCCCGGCCGGCTCGTCGCGGGCCGATTCCAGGTCCTCGGCGGCGCGCTCGACCGATTGCAGGATGCCGACCGAATGTTCGAACAATCGCCGCCCGGCCTCGGTCAGGGCGACGCCGCGGCCGTTGCGGGTCAACAGCGCCACCCGCAGGTCGGTTTCCAGCAGGCGGACCTGGCGGGACAGTGCCGGCTGGGCGATGTCCAGCACCATGGCGGCCTTGGAAAAGCTGCCCAGCTCGGCGACGCGGACGAAATATTCGAGCTGACGCAGGTTCATGCCCGGCGCTCAGGCGATCTGGCTGCAGGCCAGCATCGCCTCGCGTTCGGCGAACCACAGATCGGCATAGCCGCAGGTCCGGTACTCGTTGAAATAGGGGCCGCCGATGGTGTAGTGCAGCAGCGAGATCTGATCGGCCGGCACGTCCGGGTCGTAATCCACCAGATGGCCCCAGCGATGGGGAATCTCGCCGATCAGACCGTCATCTTCCAGCCACTTGAACTGGTGCAGTTCCAAGCCGCTGGCCGTGTTGACATAGTCGGGTGTCAGTGTGGTGCAGCGGGCATTGTTGAACAGCATGACGCTGGACCAGTTCTTCTTCTCGTACTTGGTCTGCACCGCGCCCAGGAACTTGACGTCCTCGACCGGATGATGCTGGTGCTTGATCACCTGCACCGCGAAGCGATCGTCGGCCAGGGCGAACAATCGGGCGATGTCGTCTTGCACCAGCATGTCGCAATCGATGAACAGCGACCAGCCCTGATAGCCGGACAAATAGGGGGTCAGGAAGCGCGAGAAGGAAAACTCGGTCGATTGCAGCGGGTTCCTGGCCCGGGTCATCAGCTGGCCCAATTGCTTCAACGCCACCGGGGTAATGGATACCGGCCGGCTGGCCCGGGTCAGGATCGAATGGGCCAGGACGTTGAAGGCTACCGTTTCGGCCGGATCGAAGCCGATGAAGACCCGAAGCGGTAGAATCGTCTGATCCATGGCGGCATCTTCCTGGTCAATAATTGGCCGGATCGCAGGATTGGCGATGCAGCTTCAAGGTCTTGCACAATTTGGCGGCGGCGGCCTTGTTGGCCACCGGGCCTGCGACCACTCGCCAGCGGGCCGGCTTGCCGGCGGCGGCGACGTTGCGATAGCCGGCGCTCATCTTGCCCAGTTCCTCGGGGAACTTGGCCTTGATGCGTTCCCACACCGCCTGGGCGTCCTCTTCCGACTTGGCCGCGGCGAGGTTGATGCCCCAATTCTTGGCCGCCCCGTTGGTGGCGGTGCCCTGGGCCGGGGCCGGGCGGGCGCCGCTGGCGGTGCCGGCCACCGAATGGGCGCCGATCACCGTTTCGTAATTGCGCTCGATGGCGGCGCGCTCTTTCTGGGCCTCGTCGGCGGTGATCAGGCCGGCGGCGCGCAGCCGTTCCAGTCGGCCGACCGCCTGGCCGGCCTCCAGCATGTCGCGCGGCGGCAGGGGCGGGTTGTCCAGCCGCTTGGGCTTGTCGGGCAGCAGGGCGTCCAGGATCACCGTGCGTTCGGCGGAGTGCTGGGCCGGGGTGATGGCCCGGGTCTCCAGCGTCGCCGTCAGGTCGCGCAGGCGGGTGGCGACGGCGTCTTCCGACGGAATCGGCCGCTCGAGGCCAGCGGCGCCCGGCTGCAGGGTATAGGGCAGCAACGCGCCGGCATTGGCGGCGCGGCGGCGGGCGAATTCGTCGGCGGTGATCAGGCCGTCGTCCAGCAGGCGCTTCAGGATGCGGAAGCGGCCGGCCACGTTGGTTTCGGCGTCCGACACCCGGATCGGCATGCCGGTCTGGCCGATCGGGTCCATGCCGCCGGCCGACACCATCGGGCGCGGCGCGCCGGGATACAGGGCCTGGGCGCCGTCCATCGACGGCAAGGGCGGCCCGCCGATGGCCGAAGCACCGGGCGCGCGGCCGGATTCGGCGGCGCTGCGCGGGATGTGGCGGCCGGTGATCTTGTCGATCAGCGCCATGTTGGCGCGCGCCACGTCGATGATCGAGCGCGGCATCACCACGCCGCCGTCGCCGGGCGCCATGATCGAACCGGGGGTCTGGGTGGTGATGATCACCTCGTAATACTGGCGGGCCAGGTCATAGCGCCCCATGCCCTGATAGGCCATGCCGGCGACCACCAGGGCGGTCGCGTCCTTGGGATTGTAGTGCAGAGCCACCATCGCCTGGCGCTCGGCGGTGACGTAATCGCCCCTGGTCAGCGCGCTCATGGCCCGGTCGGCCGCGCCGGAATTGGCAATTCCGCCCATGGTGTTGTTGGCGCCTTGCGGATCGACGAACGGGGCGCAGGCGGCGAACGCCAGCACGACGACCGCCATGGCGGTGGACCGACCCAAACCAGAAAGGGTGCTCATGCGTTGCCCCCGAAACCGCGAACACGAGACGCGAATGTGGGCGACCTTGCCTGCGATTTTGGGATCGTTCAAGTGCCGCCAACCGATAATGTCATTGGCAAGAATGACCGGAAGCGGTTCATACTTCCTTAATGGCATCGGCCGGAGGGGGGCATGAGCAGCGGGGAGATCGAGCTCAAGTTGGTCGTCGCAGCCGACGATCTGGCGCGGGTGGCGCGGCTACGGTCCAAACTGGGCGCGCCGGCGGGGCCGATGCGGTCGATCCATCAGGTCACCACCTATTTCGACACGCCCGAGCGCACCCTGGCGGCGGCCGGCATCGGCTTGCGGGTCCGCAAGGTCGGCGACGCCCGCATTCAGACCGTCAAGGGGGCGGGGGTGGCGGCCGGCGGGTTGTTCCACCGGCCCGAGTGGGAAACCGCCATCGAGGGCGACCGCCCGCGCCTGGACCTGGCGGCCGAGGCCGGCCTGGCCGCCTTGGCCGAACCGGGCCTGGAAGACCGCCTGACCGCCTTGTTTCGCACCGACATCCGTCGTCGCCTGTGCCGGGTCGGCGGCGACGACTGGCAAGCCGAGCTGGCCCTGGACCACGGCAGGGTGGTGGCCGGCGAGCACAGCCAGCCGATCAATGAGATCGAGCTGGAGCTGATCAAGGGCAGCCCCGGCCATCTGTTCGCCGCCGCCCTGCAGATCGCCCAGCATGTGCCGGTGGGGCTGACCACGCTGACCAAGTCCGATCGCGGCCATGCCCTGGCGGAAGGCCGCGTGCCGGGTCCGGTCAAGGCCAAGGCGATCGTCTTGAAGGGCAAGCAATCGGTCGGCCAGGCCTTCATGACCATCGCGCGCAGTTGCCTGCACCAATTGCTGGCCAATCGGCCGGCCCTGCTGGACTCCCGCGATCCCGAGGCGATTCACCAGATGCGGGTGGCGCTGCGCCGCCTGCGCTCGGCCCTCAAGGTGTTCCGGTCGGCCCTGCCGGCGGCCTGCCCCGAACCGCTGGTGGCCGAGATGCGCTGGCTGCTGGGTGTGCTGGGGCCGGCCCGCGACGGTGACGTGTTCTTGTCGGAAATCCTGGGGCCGGTGATCGCCGACCATCCGGCCGAGCGCAGCCTGGCCCAGGTCGAGCGCCACTGGCGCGAGGCGCGCGACCGCGACTTCAAGGCCGCCTGCGAAGCGGTGGCCGATCCGCGCTACACCATGCTGCTGCTGCGCCTGGGCCATTGGATCGAGACGTTGGACTGGTCCGGGTCCGAAGGCGAACGGGTGGTGGCCTTCGCCCGGCGCACGCTGAACAAGCGGTTGAAACGTCTGGCCAAGGCGGCCGGGCGCTCTTTGCTGGATTTGTCGGCCGAGCAGCGCCATCAGGTTCGCATCCTGGGCAAGCAACTGCGCTATGGCGGCGATTTCCTGGCCTCGTTGTTCGCTGTGCCGTCCACCCAAGTCTTCCTGTCGGCATTGTCCGAGCTGCAGGATCATCTGGGGGAGTTGAACGACATCGCGGTGGCGGTGCCGCGCCTGTGCGCCGCCCATCAAAGCGGGCGTGCCGCCTGGGCCGCCGGCCTGATCGCCGGCTGGCACGAATCACGCCGACCGATCTTGCTGTCCGAGGCCGAGGCGGCATGGCGCCGCCTGCGCAAGCTGGATCCGTTCTGGCGGTAGGGGGATTCGTTCAATTGCGCGGCGGGCGCCGCGGGGATTCGTTCAATTGCGCGGCGGGCGCCGCACGGCCGAGAACCAATATTCCTCGACCGAATGAATGGCGCGGAACAACTGGTCCATATCGACCGGCTTGGCGATATAGCCCGAGGCCCCCAGGTCGTAGGACGCAACGATATCGCGCTCGACATCCGAGGTGGTCAGCACCACCACCGGAATATTGGCGAGAAGCGGATCCTCCTTCATCGCCCGCAGCACCTCGCGGCCGTTCATCTGCGGCATGTTCAGATCCAACAGGACCAGGTCCGGGGTGGGGGCGTCGGTGAAACGCGGCGCTTCCCGGCGCAGGACCGCCATCGCCTCCTTGCCGTTGATGGCGACCATCGTGTGGCACAGGAACCGTCCCTCGGCCAGCGCCAGCCGGACCAGATCGACGTCTCCCGGCTCGTCATCGACGATCAGGATGTTGAAACGGGAATCACTGTTGCTTTGCATGCGTCTACTCCGATCGCACCGGCAGGGCGAAGCGCACGCAGGCGCCGCCGCTGGCCGAGGATTCTATCCACACCCGCCCCCCGGCCGCCTCGACGATCTTCTTGACCAAGGGAAGTCCGATGCCGGTCCCCGCCTTGCCGTTCTCGGGATTCAGGCGTTCGAACACCCTGAACACCCGCTCGCGGAACTCCTCGGGGATGCCGGGGCCGCTATCCGATACCGAAAAGATCGCCATGCCGTCTTCTTGGCGGGCCGAGACCTCGATGAGGGGGGCCTGGTCGGGATGGTGATGGGTGGCGGCGTTCTCGACCAGGGCGCAGAATATGTCGACCAGGCGGTTCTGGTCGATGATGGCGGGGGGCAGGGGCGTGCGGCGAACCTCTGCGCCGGCGGCGGCCAGAACCTGATTCAGTCGGACCAGGCTGGAATTCAGCGCCATCTCGCAATCGGCGGGAGAATGGGCCGGCGGCAGCATGCCGACCGCCAGGTAAAGCTGGACGTCGCGCAACAGCGCGCGCAGGCGGGTGGCGCCATTGACCACATGGCCCAGGGCCTTGGACGCCTCGGTGTTTCCTGACAGGTCCAGCATTTTCTGCAGGCGGGCGGCAAAGGCCATCTGCAGACGCACCGGCTCTTGCAGATGGTGGGCCAGGACCTCGGTGAATTGTTCCATGTCGCGATTGCGCCGCTCGAGGTCGTTGCGCGCCGCGATCAATTCTCTCTCGCGCTGGCGCAGGTTGGCCTCGGTCGATTGCTGGCGCAGCGCCAGCATCATCAGCAGCGCCGACCCGGCCAGCAGCAGCACCGACCCGCCGATGCCGGTGGCCAGGAACAGCGCGTGTTCGTTGGCATGGACCTCGGCCATGGTGATCTGGGGGCGGCTGACGATCACCGCCAGCGGGAAATCGACCATCTGGCGGAAGGCGCCGATATGGGCCACCCCGTCCGAGGCGATGGCGCCCTCGACGATGCCTTCGCGCTGGTCCCACAGCTTGGCGAAATAGGGGGTGTCGGCGATGGATTGGCCCGGCGTGCGGTCGTCGCCGGCGGCGCGGGCCCGCTGGACGCCGTCACGGCCGACCACCACGATGGCGGCGTCACGGCCCAGATCGATCTGGCGGTAGATGTCGGTGATGTAGTCGGGCGACAGCGACACCACCATCACCCCGGCGAAGGTGCCGTCCGGCTGGTTCAGCCGCCGCGTCAGCTGGATCGACCATTTGCCCGAGGCGCGGCCCAGCACCGGCTTGCTGACGAACAAACGGCCATCGTCCTGGCCTTGATGGATGGCGAAATGTTCCCGGTCGCCCAGATGGACCCGGCCGGATATCGGTGCGGTCGAGACCATCAAGAAGCCGTCGGACCCAATGATTCCCACCTGGACCGACAATCCCGCCAGGATCGGGCTGCGGGCCACCATCGCCTTCAGGTCGAACCCGGTGGGGTTGTCCTCGTACTCGGCCTTCATGTGGGTGACCACCTGATCCAAGCCGCGAATGATGCTGTGGGTGTGGGATTCCAGCAGGCGGGAATAATTGGTCAGCTCAAGCAGGAAGGTGGCGGTGTTGAGCGCCTCGGCCCGGCGGTCCTGGGCCAAAATGGTCAGCCACAGAAGCGCCAGCAGGATCACGCCGAACAGCGGAATGAAAAGGCGCTGTGCGATCCAGGTACGGGTCATCACCACGGTCCGTGCATGTCGGTGCGTTATTCCTGAAAAAGCCCGTCGCCAGACGGAGCGACCCACCACCCCCGCCGCGACTATAGCATAGGGGGGAAGGGCGAAAAGCCCGAAAGTCGGCCCTTTCAATTCAACCGGCACCACCCGATATGGGAGCTATGGCGGTCGCGGGCGGCGATGCTGCACTGCACCACCCATGGGCTACCCGAAGTGATGGGGGGATCAAGGTAACCGAATATTGGTTAATGCGCCATACTGCATTGCAAAACAAGAAAAATCGCATGCGATAGTTCTTGCAAAATAGGTGAGCATCATTTACCCATCTTGAAAAATCAGCTCGGTTGACCGGTAGGGAGGACACATGGCTACACCCGCGAAACGCAAGGCCAAGGGGGCGGAGCCGAGTGCGGCTCAGCTGAACCGCTGGTACCGCGACATGCTGCTGATTCGCCGCTTCGAGGAAAAGGCCGGCCAGCTTTACGGCATGGGTCTGATCGGCGGCTTCTGCCATCTCTATATCGGCCAGGAAGCGGTGGTGGTCGGCATGCAATCGGCGGCCGGCGACACCGATTCGGTAATCACGTCCTATCGCGATCACGGCCAGATGCTGGTCTGCGGCATGGACCCCAAGGGGGTGATGGCCGAGCTGACCGGGCGCTCGGGCGGCTATTCGCGCGGCAAGGGCGGCTCGATGCACATGTTCAGCCGCGAGAAGCGCTTCTATGGCGGCCACGGCATCGTCGGCGCCCAGGTGCCGATCGGCACCGGCCTGGGCTTCGCCCACAAATATTCCGGCGACAACGGCGTCTGCCACGTCTATCTGGGCGATGGCGCGCTGAACCAGGGCCAGGTCTATGAAAGCTTCAACATGGCCGCCCTGTGGAAGCTGCCGGTGGTCTATGTCATCGAGAACAACAAGTACGCCATGGGCACCTCGTCCGAGCGCCACGCCGCCGGCACCGAGCTGTTCAAGCGCGGAAGCGCCTATGGCATCCCCGGCGAGGCGGTGGATGGCATGAGCGTCGAGGCGGTGCACGAAGCCGCGCTGCGCGCCCTGGACCATGCCCGCTCGGGCGAGGGTCCCTATATCCTGGAAATGAAGACCTACCGCTATCGCGGTCACTCGATGTCCGATCCGGCCAAGTACCGGACCAAGGAGGAGGTGACCAAGATGCGCGAGCAGCACGACCCCATCGACACGCTGAAGGCCAAGATGCTGGCCGCCGGCATGACCGACGAGGCGACGCTGAAAGAGCTGGACCGCGAGGTCAAGGCCATCGTCACCGAAGCGGCCGAGTTCGCGCAATCGAGCCCCGAGCCCGATGCGAGCGAGCTGTGGACCGACGTGTTGATCGAAGCCTAGGGGGAACGACGATGGCTATCGAAATCCTGATGCCGGCGCTGTCGCCGACCATGACCGAGGGCAAGCTGGCCCGTTGGTTGAAGAACGAAGGCGACGTGGTCAAGTCCGGCGACGTCATGGCCGAGATCGAGACCGACAAGGCGACCATGGAAATGGAAGCGGTGGACGAGGGGCGCATCGGCCGCATCCTGGTGCCGGCCGGTACCGAGGGCGTGGCGGTCAACACCCCCATCGCCATTCTGTTGGAAGAGGGCGAGACCGATGTCGCCGCCGCCATGGACAAGGTGATGGAGAATGCCGGCCCGTCCTGCGTGCCGGTGCCCCATTCCGGTCCGGTGCCGTCCTGCATGCCGGCGGTGCCGCCCAAGCCGGCCGAGGGCGAGAAGGTCTATGACAAGTTCACCCGCCAAACCGTGCGCGAAGCCTTGCGCGACGCCATGGCCGAGGAAATGCGCCGTGACGAGCAGGTGTTCCTGCTGGGCGAGGAAGTCGCCCAGTATCAGGGCGCCTACAAGGTCAGCCAAGGGCTTCTGGACGAGTTCGGGGGCAAGCGCGTCATCGACACCCCGATCACCGAGATGGGCTTCGCCGGCCTTGCGGTCGGTGCCGGTTTCGCCGGGCTGAAGCCGATCGTCGAGTTCATGACCATGAACTTCTCGATGCAGGCCATCGACCACGTCATCAATTCCGCCGCCAAGACCCTTTACATGTCCGGCGGCCAGCAGCCCTGTTCCATCGTGTTCCGCGGCCCCAACGGCGCGGCGTCAAGGGTGGGCGCCCAGCACAGCCAGGACTTCGCCTCGTGGTACGCCCATTGCCCGGGCCTCAAGGTGGTGGCGCCGTGGTCGGCCGCCGACGCCAAGGGCCTGTTGAAGGCCGCCATCCGTGATCCCAACCCGGTGGTGGTGCTGGAAAACGAGATCCTGTACGGCCAAAGCTTCGACGTGCCCGACGACCCGGATTTCATCCTTCCGATCGGCAAGGCCAAGATCGAGCGCAGCGGCGACCGCGTCACCATCGTCACCTATTCGCGCATGGTCGGCGTCGCCCTGGAAGCCGCCGCCCTGCTGGAAAAGGACGGCATCGAGGCCGAGGTGATCAACCTGCGCAGCTTGCGCCCCATCGACATCGGCACCATCGTCGCCTCGGTCCAGAAGACCAACCGCATCGTCAGCGTCGAGGAAGGCTGGGCCTATGCCGGCATCGGCTCGGAAATCGCCGCGCTGATGATGGAGCATTGCTTCGACTGGCTGGATGCGCCGGTGGTGCGGGTGTGCGGCGCCGATGTGCCGATGCCCTATGCCGCCAATCTGGAACGGATGTATCTGCCGACCGTGGAAGGCGTCGCCGACGCTGCCCGCAAGGTCTGCTACGCTTAAGGGGGACGGCACTCATGCCCATCGAAATCCTGATGCCGGCGCTGTCGCCGACCATGACCGAAGGCACCCTGGCCCGCTGGCTGAAGGCGGAAGGCGATGCCGTCAAGTCCGGCGACGTTTTGGCCGAGATCGAAACCGACAAGGCCACCATGGAGTTCGAGGCCGTCGACGAGGGCGTGCTGGGCAAGATCGTGGTGCCCGCCGGCACCTCGGGCGTTGCCGTCAACACGCTGATCGGCGTCATCCTGGCCGAAGGCGAAAGTGCCGCCGACATCAAGGCCGGCGCGCCGAAAGCCGCCGCCGCTCCGGCCGCTGCCGTCCCGACCGCCGCCGCTCCGGCCGCTGCCGCGCCCGTCGCCGCCGCCGCCCATTCCGGACCGCGCGTGTTCGCCAGCCCGCTGGCCAAGCGCATCGCCGCCGATGCCGGCATCGACCTGAAGGCGGTCGCGGGCTCTGGGCCTTATGGCCGCATCGTCAAGGCCGACGTCGAGAAGGCCAAGGCGGGGGGCACAGCCAAGCCCGCGCCGGTCGCTGCCTCTGCTCCCGCCGCCGCCGCGCCCAAGCCGGCGCCCGTGCCGGCCGCCGCCAATCCGTTCGAGCCGGCCTTCGAGGAAATCCCCAACTCGACCATGCGCAAGGTCATCGCCCGGCGCCTGACCGAGGCCAAGGCGACCATCCCGCATTTCTATCTGTCGATCGATTGCGAGCTGGACGCCCTGTTGAAGGTCCGGTCCGAACTGAATGGCCGGTCCGATGCCTACAAACTGTCGGTCAACGATTTCGTCATCCGCGCCGTCGCCCTGGCCTTGAAGAAGGTGCCCGCCGCCAACGCCAGTTGGGGCGAGGACGCGATCAAGCGCTATACCGATGTCGATGTTTCGGTGGCGGTGGCCACGCCGGCCGGCCTGATCACCCCGATCATCCGCCATGCCGACCACAAGGGCCTGGCCTCGATTTCGGCCGAGATGAAGGAACTGGCCGGCAAGGCCAAGGACAACAAGCTGAAGCCCGAGGAATTCCAGGGTGGCGGCTTCACCATCTCGAACCTGGGCATGTACGGGGTGAAGGATTTCGCCGCCATCATCAACCCGCCGCAGGGCGCCATCCTGGCGGTCGGCGCCGGCCTGCAGCGCCCGGTGGTCAAGGCCGGTGCCCTGGCCATCGCCACGGTGATGACCTGCACGCTGTCGGTCGATCACCGGGTCATCGACGGGGCGGTCGGCGCCGAGTTCCTGGCCGCCTTCAAGAAGCTGATCGAGGATCCGCTGTCGATGCTGCTTTAGGTCAGAAGGGGGGAGGAGCATCGACATGGACAAGGACGAGGTGGCTCGCATCATGCCGGGCATCCGTCAGGGTTTCGAGACCCTGAAGGAACATATGGCCGGCGGTCGCATGCACGCGGCCGAGCGCCTGTTGTTCGGCGGTTGCCTGCAATGGGGGGCGGAACTGGCCCGCATCTACGCCGACGACGATCGTGCGGCCTTGTCGGCGCGCGATCCCTTGACCCGGTTCTTCGTCACCCGCCTGCGCGGCATGCCCGAGCCGGCCTCGCTGGCCGACGCCCCGCCGGCCGGCCTGTTCCTGATGGCCTTCACCGCTTTTCCCTATCTCGACGCTTTGCTGGACGAATCGGCCATCGGCGAGCATCACGGCCTGGACGAGGACGGCAATCGTTTGGTTCGCCGCGTCGTCGCCGGCGAAGATGACGGCACCACGCTGCGCGCCAGCCGCCGGGGTCCCGATTGGTGCTTCGACCTGATGCCGGTGTACCAGGCCAAGGCCGCCGCCATGGAGGCCTTCATCGAGGCCGAGTTCCAGGGCGACTTTTCCGCCTTCCTGTGGCGATACGTCGCCGACCACGATTTGATGTTCGACATGGACCAGGCCTGGCGGCCCCTGGCGGAGGAGGCCTGAGCATGCGATTTCGTGTCCGCGACCTCGACCGTCCGTTGGCCGCCATGCCGGCCCTGCCTGAAAGCCATCCCTCGGCGGCCGAAAGCCAATTGGTCGCCGGCCTGATCGACATGATCGGCGGCAGCGCCCTGTTCGGCGAACAGATGCTGCTGGCCGAGGAGCAGGAACGCTGCTACCGCGCCATTTCGGATCTCAGGCGCCTGATCGGCGAAACCGGCGAGATGCTGCCGGCCGACGCCCTGGGCGCCGACGACCTGCTGGCGATGAAGGCGGCGTGCCGCAAATACCTGGATCTGGCCGAGGCCTGGGACAAGAAGTCCGGCCGGCGCTTTTCCATGCCGTCCTATCGCTTCTACCAGATGCTGGGGGCCTTTCGCGAGATGATGGGCCTGCATCTGTGGCGCTTGGGCGACCTGCACGATCTGGACGTGGACGGCCGCCTGGTCGCCTTCTTCCCCGGTTCCAAGGAATAGGTGCTCGTGAAAAAGTCCCTCGCTTTGCTCGGTGTACTTTTCCGCGCACAATGGATTAGGTTTTCTCGGAGGCATCAATGTCTGACAACAGCTTCGACGTGGTGGTGATCGGCGGCGGTCCCGGCGGCTATGTGGCGGCGATCCGCGCTGCCCAGCTGGGGATGAAGACCGGCCTGGTCGAGCGCGAGCATCTGGGCGGCATCTGCCTCAATTGGGGTTGCATCCCGACCAAGGCCTTGCTGCGCTCGGCCGACATCTTCCGCACCATGAAGCACGCCGAATCCTATGGTCTGGCCGCGCCCGGCGCCTCGTTCGACCTGGCCAAGATCGTGGCCCGCTCGCGCGGCGTGTCGAAGCAGTTGAATGCCGGCGTCAAGGGCCTGTTGAAGAAGAACAAGGTCACCGTCTTCGACGGCCACGGCAAGCTGGCGGGTAAGGGCAAGGTCGCCGTCGAGGGCGCCAATCCGGCCACGCTTTCGGCCAAGCACATCATCCTGGCCACCGGCGCCCGCGCCCGCGTGCTGCCGGGCCTGGAACCCGACCAGCAATCGGTGTGGACCTACAAGGAAGCCCTGGTGCCCCAGACCATGCCCAAGCGGCTGCTGGTCATCGGCTCGGGCGCCATCGGCATCGAGTTCGCCAGCTTCTTCAACGCGCTGGGGTCCGAGGTCACGGTAGTCGAGATGATGGACCGCGTGCTGCCGGTGGAAGACGAGGAAATTTCCGCGCTTGCCCGCAAATCCTTCGAGAAGCAGGGCATGCGCATCCTGACATCGGCCACCGTCAAGGGGGTGAAGAAGGCCGCGGGCACGGTGACGGTGCAGGTCGAAGCCGCCGGCAAGCTTGAAGACATCGTCGTCGA
This sequence comes from Magnetospirillum sp. LM-5, assembly GCF_902729445.1. Taxonomy (NCBI): domain Bacteria; kingdom Pseudomonadati; phylum Pseudomonadota; class Alphaproteobacteria; order Rhodospirillales; family Rhodospirillaceae; genus Magnetospirillum; species Magnetospirillum sp. LM-5. The sequence continues at coordinate 48,379 of NZ_CACVCE010000004.1, forward strand.
CCGGGTGATCTCGGCCGTCGGCATCGTCGCCAATATCGAGAATATCGGCCTGGAAGGCACCAGGATCAAAGTCGAGAAGGGCCACGTGGTCACCGACCAGTGGTGCGCCACCGACGAGCCGGGCGTTTACGCCATCGGCGACCTGACCGCGCCGCCATGGCTGGCCCACAAGGCCAGCCACGAGGCGGTGATCTGCATCGAAAGGATCGCCGGCCTGAAGGACGTGCATCCGCTGGAAGTGATGAAGATTCCCGGCTGCACCTATTGCCATCCGCAGGTGGCCAGCGTCGGCATGACCGAGAAGAAGGCCAAGGACAAGGGGTATCAGGTCAAGGTCGGCCGCTTCCCGTTCATCGGCAACGGCAAGGCGATTGCCTTGGGCGAGACCGAGGGCATGATCAAGACGGTGTTCGACGCCAAGACCGGCGAGCTTTTGGGCGCCCACATGATCGGCGCCGAGGTCACCGAGATGATCCAGGGCTACACCATCGCCAAGACCCTGGAAACCACCGAGGCCGAGCTGATGCACACCGTCTTCCCGCATCCGACCCTGTCGGAAATGATGCACGAGGCGGTCCTGGACGCTTACGGTCGGGCGATCCATATCTGACCGGTTAAGGGGGAGGGGGGCGAGATTTCCTTGACCACTCCCCCTAAGCTGGACCATACCCAAACCATGACCGACAAACCCGTTCTCCGTCACCCGGAAAAGGCCCGTAAGCCGGATAACCCGTCGCCTCGAAAGCCCGAGTGGATTCGCGTCAAGGCTCCGACCTCGGCCGAGGCCGCCGAGGTGCGCCGCCTGATGCGCGACAAGAATCTCCATACGGTGTGCGAGGAAGCGGCCTGCCCGAATATCGGCGAGTGCTGGAAGCATCGCCACGCCACCTTCATGATCCTGGGCGATACCTGCACCCGGGCCTGCGCCTTCTGCAACGTCAAGACCGGCAACCCCAAGGGCGCCCTTGATCTGCTGGAGCCGGACAACGTCGCCGACAGCGTGCGATCCATGGGCTTGAAGCATGTGGTGATCACCTCGGTCGATCGCGACGATCTCGATGATGGCGGGGCCGGCCAGTTCGTCGCCTGCATCGAACGCATCCGCGCCACCAGCCCGGATTGCACCGTCGAGGTGCTGACGCCGGATTTCCGCGACAAGAAGGGCGCCATCGACCGCGTCGCCGCCGCCCGGCCCGACGTCTTCAACCACAATCTGGAAACGGTGCCGCGCCTGTATCCCGGCATCCGCCCGGGGGCGCGCTATTTCGATTCGCTGCGTCTGTTGCAGCGGGTCAAGGAAGTCGAGCCCGCCTGCTTCACCAAGTCCGGCATCATGGTCGGCCTGGGCGAGACCCGGGCCGAGGTGTTGCAGGTGATGGACGACATGCGCTCGGCCGGCATCGATTTCATCACCATCGGCCAGTATCTGCAGCCGACCTTGAAGCATGTCGCCGTCGATCGCTTCGTCACCCCCGACGAGTTCGAGGATTTCAAGAAGGTGGCTCGTTCCAAGGGCTTCTTGATGGTGTCGGCCTCGCCGCTGACCCGCTCGTCGCACCATGCCGACCGCGATTTCGCCGAACTGAAGGCCGCCCGCGCCGCCTTGAATGCCGGCTAGGGGACGAGTGTGCCCACCCACGCCGAAAAGCGCGAGATGCCGCACAGCCCCGAACAATTGTTCGGGCTGGTCGCCGACGTCGAGCGTTACCCGGAATTCCTGCCGTGGTGCGTCGGCGCCCGGATCAGGAAGCGCGACGGCAACGTCTTCTTCGCCGATCTGGTGATCGGCTTCAAGCTGATCCGCGAGCGCTATACCTCGAAGGTTAACCTTGACCCGGTTAATCGTCGCATCGACGTCACCTATACCGAGGGGCCGTTCCAGCATCTGAACAATCACTGGATCTTCGAGCCGACGCCAGATGGCGGCACGCGGATCGATTTCTACGTCGATTTCGAGTTTCGCTCGAAGCTGCTGCAGAAGATGATCGGGGCGCTGTTCAACGAGGCGGTCAAGCTGATGGTGGCGTCGTTCGAAAAGCGTGCCCGCCAGCTATACGGTCCCGACAGCCGGCAACCCACCGGGCAGGCGGCCCAGCCTTAGGCTGTCGGCGAAGCTTGCCGGCTCGACCGGGCGGGCGAAATGATAGCCCTGGATCAGGTCGCAGCCGATGGCATTCAGGCAGGCCAGCTGCGCTGCCGTTTCCACCCCTTCGGCGACCACCGTCAGCTTCAAGGAATGGCTGAGCGCCACGATAGCGGCGACGATCTCGCTTGAGGCCGGGTTGACGTCGATGTCGTGGACGAACGAGCGGTCGATCTTCAAGGTATCGACCGGGAATTTCTTCAGATAGGACAGCGACGAATAGCCGGTGCCGAAATCGTCGATGGCCACCGAGAACCCGGCCCGGTGCAGGGTCTCCAGGGTGGCGATGGCGCGCTCGGCGTGGCTCATCACCGCGCTTTCCGTCACTTCCAGCTCTAAAAGCGAGGGATCGACGCCGTGTTCGCCGACCATGGCCTGGATGCGTTCGGCCAGATCGGCCTGATGCAGCTGGTGGGCCGACAGGTTGACGGCGATCTTGACCGGGGCCAGGCCTTCTTGCTTCCACTGAACCATCTGGCGGCAGACCTGCTGCAGGACCCAGGCCCCGATGGTTACGATCAGGCCGTTTTCCTCGGCGATGGGGATGAACTGGGTCGGCGGCACCCGTCCGAACACCGGATGGGTCCAGCGCAGCAGCGCCTCGGCCCCGGTGATGGTGCCGCAGCTCTTGGCCTTGGCCTGGTAATGAACCTCGAGCTGGCCGCGCTCGATGGCGCGGCGCAGTTCGGTCTCGATGCCTAGGCGCTCGACCGAGTGGGCGTGCATTTCCGGGGTGTAGAACTGGTAAAGCCGTTCCGCCCCTTCCTTCGAGCGGTTCATGGCGGTTTCCGCCTTGCGCACCAGATCGTCGGGTTCGGTGCCGTCGGCCGGGGCCAGGGTGATGCCGAAGGCGGCGGAAACAAAGATTTCCTGGCCCGCCGCCTCGAAGGCGGTGTCGAACGACGCCCGCAGCCGGCCCAGCACCGGATGGATGTCGTGGATTGCGTCCAGGTCCGACAGCAGGCAGCAGAAGGTGTCGCCGCGCAGCCGGGCGATGGTGTCCTCGGTGCGCAGGGCTGCGCCCAGCCGGTCGGCGACCGCGCGCAGGACCAGATCGCCGGTCTGATGGCCCAGGGTTTCGTTGATCTGCTTGAAGCGGTCCAACCCGATCATGACCAGGGCGGTCAGGGTGCCGGCCCGGGGGGCGCGCTCCAGCGCCTGGCTCAGGCGGTCGGTGAACAGGTGGCGGTTGGGCAGGGCGGTGACCGGGTCGATATAGGTCAGGGTGCGGATGGTCTCTTCCGCCTGCTTGTTGCGCGAGATGTCGGAAAACACCCCGACATAGCGGGTGATCTGGCCGGAATCGTCGGCGATGGCGCGAATCGACAGCCATTCGGGATAGGCTTCGCCATTCTTGCGGCGGTTCCAGATTTCGCCTTCCCACTCGCCTTGTTCGCGGATGGCGTTCCACATCGCCTTATAGAATTCCGGGCCTTGCAGGCCCGACTTCAGCAGGCCGGCATTGGCGCCCAGCACTTCGTCGCGCTCGTAGCCGGAAATGGTGCAAAAAGCGTGGTTGACCCACAGCATGGTGCCGCGGCGGTCGGTGACCATCACGCCTTCCTTGGTGCATTCCAGCACTTTCTCGGCCACGTACAGGCGGGTGGCGGCCTTCTTGCGGGCGGTGATGTCGTGGAACAGCACGACGAAACCGCGCTCGGCATCCTGTTCCATTTCGGACAGCGACAATTCGGCCGGGAAGGCGGTGCCGTCCTGGCGCCGGGCCACCACCTCAAGGCGGCCGTTGAGGAAGCCCGAGGTGGCGTCCGAATTGTGGGCGCGCAAGCGTTCGCGCAATTGGTCGGCATGCGGGGCCGCCAGCAAGCCTTCCAGCGGCTCGCCGATGGCGTCGGCCGGCGGATAGCCGAACAGGCGCGAGAAAGCCGGGTTGACGTGGCGGATGATGCCGGCCGAATCGGTCAGGGCCAGGCCGTCGCCCAGGGTCACCATCATGGTGTCGAGGCTGGTGGCAGCCGAACGCTGCAGGCGCCGCGCCCGCGAGGCCGCCAGCGTGTCGCCCCTGAGCATCACGTGCTTGAGCAGCAGGAACATGAAGGCGGCCGACGCGACCAGCCAGCCGCTGGCCGCCATGGGCACCGGTTCGGCGAACACCGCCATCCCGCCCAGGCCGGCAAGCAGATATAACGAAGAAATCAGCGCCGGCATGCGTGCCGGTTCCGAAATGGCGCTGATCAAACGGGCGCTTCTGCCCGGTGGTGGCGGTGACACGATAGAAAAACCTTCCGGCATCGACCATGCACCCCCGCATGGATTGCCCGACCCATCACCAAGATAAGGTGTGCTCAGGTCTGTGCACAAGCCTTTAGCTCTGGAAGGACTTGTTTTTAGCACGGCATGAGGATGAAAGTGGTGTCTAGACTACATCCTAAGGGGCATTCATCTCGTTCTTTCGTGGTAGTATGACAAGATCGTTGGGTTGTCTTGTCTCCTCTCGTCGAAAGGTTCGTTGTTGCGTCCGATTTTTCTGTTCACCGATTACGGCGTGACCGGTCCCTATGTCGGCCAGGTGAAGGCGGCGCTGCTGGCGCGGGGCTTCGCCGGTCCGGTGATCGATCTGATGGCCGACGCGCCCGCCTTCGACCCCAAGGCGTCGGCCTATTTGCTGGCGGCGCTGCTGCCCCGCATGCCGGCCGACGCGGTCGGTCTTTGCGTCGTCGATCCCGGGGTCGGCGGTGACCGTGCCGCCCTGGTGGTCGAGGCCGACGGCCGGTTGCTGGTCGGACCCGACAACGGCCTGTTCGAACTGGCGGCCCGGCGCGCGACCATTCTTGGCCTCTGGCGCATCGTGTGGCAGCCCGACGAGCTGTCGGCCACCTTCCATGGCCGCGACCTGTTCGCGCCGGTGGCGGCCGACCTGGCCCAAGACCGGCGCCCGCAACCGCCTTGGTGCAGTCCGACCGACCGGATCGACAGGGGGGACTGGCCGAACGACTGGGCCGTCACCATCTATGTCGATGGGTTCGGCAATGTGATGACCGGACTGCGCGGCGAGGCGGTCGCCGGGGATGATGTCTTGGTGGTCAACGGCCGCCGTCTGACCGCCGCCCGTACTTTTTCCGATCTGCCGCCCGGCCAGCCTTTCTGGTATGTCAATTCGGTCGGTTTGGTCGAATTGGCCGTCAATGGCGGCCGTGCCGATCAATGTCTGGGGATCGCCGGGGGGGCGGTCGTCGAACTACAGAAAAACCAGGATGCGCCGGACGCCGCTTCGGCTTAGTCTGTCGCCGTCGCAACGGGAGAATTGCCGAGATGGGGTATTCGGTCAGGTTCTGGGGGGTGCGTGGAAGTATCGCCTGCGCTTCGCCTGACCATGTGGTTTACGGCGGCAACACCAGTTGCGTCGAAATCGATGTCGCCGGCCAGGTGCTGATCCTGGATGCCGGAACAGGTATTCGTTTCCTGGGTCAAAGCCTGATGAAGCGCAAGGTCCAGTCGGCGACCCTGCTGATGACCCACACCCACTGGGACCATATCAACGGCTTCCCGTTCTTCGTGCCGGCCTATGTGCCGACTTTTTCCTTGAAGATCATGGCCGGGCATCTGGGCGAGCGCATGGGCGGCATCAAGGGCGTGCTGACCAGCCAGATGCAGAATCCGACCTTCCCGGTGCCGATCGAGACCATGCGCGGCCAATTGTCGTTCGAGGACTTTCCCGCCGGCAGCAGTTTCTCGCCTTATCCCGAGGTGGTGGTGAAGACCACGGCCTTGAAGCATCCCAACGAGGCGACCGGATACCGCATCGAACATGCCGGCTTCGCCGTCTGCTACATCACCGATACCGAGCATACCCCCGGCAGCCCCGATCCCAACGTTCTGGCGCTGATCGAAGGCGCCGATCTGGTGATTTACGACTGCACCTACACCGACGACGAATTCCCCGCCAAGGTCGGCTGGGGCCATTCGACCTGGCAGGAAGGGGTGCGGCTGTGCGATCAGGCCGGGGTCAAGCGGCTGGTGGTGTTCCACCACGATCCCGACCATATCGATCCGGTGATGGCCGAGATCGAGGCCGCCGTCCAGGCGGCGCGGCCGGGCAGCATCGTCGCCCGCGACGGCATGGAAATCGTCTTGGTATAAGTCCTGTCAACGCGGGTTGACGTGGATCGAGACGCGGCGGTTCAGGGTCTGGTTGATCGGCAGGGCGGTGCCGTCCTCGCGACGGTTGGGCACGCGCGGCGCGAACTGGCCATAGGAAGACACCACCATCTGCTCGGGCGGCAGACCCAGGCTGGCCAATGCCCGCATGGTCACCAGGGCGCGGGCGGCTGCCAGGTCGAAGTTCGACGGGAATTGCGGGGTCTTGACCGGCGTGTCGTCGGTATGGCCCTGGATTTCGAAACGATAGGCGGCGAAGCGCGGATTGTTCAAGGTCGCCACCAGTTCGCGCATCAACGGCATGAATTCCGGCTTCATTTCGGCCGAGCCGGCAGTGAACATCGCACCCGAATCGAGGTTCAGCACCACGCCGCGATCGTCGGTGCCGACATCGGCGGCCTGGCCCGTGGTATCCAGCGCGTTGATCACCTGGGCCAGTTCGTTCTTCAAGGTCTCGATCGGGCGCTCGGACGGTTGCTTGCCCATCTCCGAGGTCATGCCCGACTGGACCTTCTCGTACAGGGTCGAATCGACCTTGGACACCGAGGCCATCAGGATGAAGAAGCACAGCAGAAGGGTGACCATGTCGCCATAGGTCTCCATCCAACTCCCGTCGACTTCTTCCTTTTTTTGCTCGAAGCGGCTCATTTGCTTTTCTGCTTATCGATGTCGAAATGGATCGACGGGTCGAGGAAGCTGTTCATCGCATCCTGGATGAAGCGGGGGTTCTTGCGTTCGGCCAACAGGACCAACCCCTCGGTCACCAGATAATTCCGGAAGCGGATGATTTCCTGGCGCTGCTGGATCTTGCTGGCCGCCGGCAGCAGCATCATGCGCGGCAGCAGCACGCCGTACAAGGTGGTGATCAGCGCCACCGCCATGCCCGGCCCCAGGGCGGCGGGGTCGGACCCCATCTGGCCCAGCATGATGACCAGGCCGATCAGGGTGCCGATCATGCCGTAGGCGGGGGCAGTGCCGGCCATGTTCTTCAAGATGTCGGCCGGCACGCACGAGCGCTGGAAGGTGGTCTCGACCGCGTTGGTCAGGATCGAGCGAACTTCGTCGCCGCTATAGCCGGCAATCACCAGATCGACGCCGTAGCCGAGGAACCGGTCCTGCTGCTTGAGCTTGGCGGTGTCGGCCTCGAGCGCGGCCAAGCCGCCTTTCTGGATCATGTAGCCCCAGCGGATGGCGCGGGCCACCTCGCCTTGCAGAACGCCACGCTGGATTTTCGGCGCGAAGAAGATCGACGCCATCAGGCGGAACGCCTGCATCACATACATGGGTTCATAGGAAATGAAGGTCGAGGCGAAGGTGCCGCCAACCACCATCACGAAGGACGGAAGATCGACGAAGGCCAGGTAATTGTCGGTCGAAATGAAGATCGACCCGAGAAACAGCACGATGCCGGCTAGAAACCCAATGATTGTCGCCAGCGACATGACGGCTCAACTCCCCTCGATCCGAGTGGCATTGTGCGTGAAAAGACCAAAACGGGCAAGGCCCCAGGGCGTCGGGCGGCGATCGCTCAGGCCGCTTCGGGCGGTTCGGGCGCGGTGACCATCGGGGTGGCCAGGTCGTATTCGACCTCGACGATGTCGCCATCGACGATCTTGACCTGCTTGAATCCCAGATGCTCGATGAATTTCAGCATGCGGGTATTGTCGCGCAGGACCTGGCCGACGATTTTGCCTGTCCCGCGTGAGCGGCAATACTCGATCATCTTGACCAGCAGCCTTTTGCCCAGGCCCGACCCCTTGAGGTCCGAGCGTACCACCACGGCGAATTCGGCCGCCTCGTTGTCGGGGTCGGTGACGGTGCGGACCACGCCCAGGGTCTCGTGGGTGCCGTCGCCGTTGGACAATTCGCCGATGAAGGCCATCTCGCGGTCGTAATCGATCTGGGTCAGGCGGGCCATTTCGGTGTGCGGCAACTCGTGCACCAGGCCGAAGAAGCGGAAACGGATATCCTCGGGCGTCAGCTTCGACACCAGCACATGGTGGTTGGGCTCGTCCTCGGGGCGGATCGGGCGCAACGTCACCGGCCGGCCGTCGGTCATGACGAACACCTCTTCCAACTCGGCCGGATAGGGGCGGATGGCCAGGCGTTCCTCGGCCGGCTTGGCCGGGGCGACCTTGATGGCGGCGTCCAGCGCCAGCACGCCCTCGGCGCCGCAGCGCAGCGGGTTGATGTCCAGCTCGGCGATTTCGGGGATGTCGATGATCAGCTGGCTGACCTTGATCAAGGTGGCGTGCAGGGCATCGACATTGGCCGGAGGCCGGCCGCGATAGCCCTTCAGCAGGCGCGACACCCGGGTCCGCTTGACCAGTTCGGCGGCCAGGTTGAGGTTCAGGGGCGGCAGCGCCACGGCGCGGTCGCCGATCACTTCCACCGCCACGCCGCCCTGGCCGAACAAGATCACCGGTCCGAAGATCGGATCGGTGGCGACGCCGACGATCAGTTCCAGCGTGCCGGGCTTGCGCACCACCATGCGCTGGACGGTGAAGCCCTCGATGCGGGCGTCGGGGAAGATCGAGCGGACCCGCTCCAGCATGGCGTGGGCGGCCTTTTCCACCTCGAACGGGCCGTCCAGGTTCAAGACCACGCCGCCGACATCGGATTTGTGGACGATGTCGGCCGACAGGATCTTCAAGGCGACCTCGCCGCCCAGTTCCTTGGCGATGCGGCTGGCCTCGGCCGGATTGTGGGCGATGCGGGTCTCGACGATGGGGATGCCATAGGCGGCCAGCACGCCCTTGGCCTCGGCCTCGGTCAGCATCGAATCGCCCCGGCCCAGCGCCGCACCGACGATGCGCCGGGCCTGGGCGGTGTCGGCGATGAAATCGACGGCCGCCGAGGCCGGGGTTTCCATCAACAGTTCCTGGTTGCGGCGATATTGCAGCAGGTGCAGATAGCCCTGGACGGCGGCGCGCGGCGTCTCGAAGGTCGGCACGCCTGCATCCGAGAACAGCTTGCGGGCCTTGGCGACCATGGCGTTGCCGGCCCAGCAGGTCATGATGTTGGCCCTGGGCTTGTCCTTGAACACCTTGATCACCGCCTCGGCCACCTCGGCCGGGTCGGAAATGGCGTTGGGGGCGTACATCACCAGCACCGCGTCGATGCATTTGCAATCCAGCAGGGCCTGCAAGGTCTTGGCATAGCGGGCACCGTCGGCGTCGCCGACGATGTCGATCGGGTTGCCGCGCGACCAGTTGGGCGGCAGGAAGGATTCCAGCTTTTCCAGCACGTCCAACGGCAGGTCGGCCAGTTCGCCGCCGCCATCGGCCAGGTCGTCGGCGGCGATCACGCCGATGCCGCCGCCATTGGTCAGGACCGCCAGGCGTTGGCCCTTCATCGGCCGCGAACGGGCCAGGGTCTCGACCGCGCCGAAGATTTCCTCGATGTCTTGCACCCGCAGCATGCCGGCACGGCGGATGGCGGCGTCGAACACCAGATCAGAACCGGCCAGGGCGCCGGTATGCGAGCTGGCGGCCAGGGCGCCGTCGGCCGAGCGGCCGGCCTTGATCACCAACAACGGCTTGTTGCGCGCGGCGGCGCGGGCCGCCGACATGAAGTTGCGCCGCTGGTCGATGGTTTCCATGTAAAGAAGGATCGCCCGGGTGTGCGGGTCGCTGCCCAGATAATCCAGCACGTCGCCGAACCCGACATCGCACGAATCGCCCAGATGGATGAAGTGCGAGAAGCCGATGCCCTTGGCGCAGGCCCAGTCCAAGACGGTGGTGCACAGCGCGCCCGATTGCGACACGAAGGCGATCTTGCCGGGCAGGGCGTTTTCCGGGGCGATCGAGGCGTTCAGGTTGATGCCCGGCACCAGCATGCCCATGCTGTTGGGACCCAACAGGCGGATGCCGTAGGTCTTGGCGGCCTCGCGGGCGGCGTCAAGCTGGGTGCGGCCGTCCTCGGTGTGGAAGTGGTGCAGCGCCGGGGTCATGATGCAGGCCGCGCGCGCACCCTTTTCGCCCAAAGCGTGGATGATGCCGGGAATGGTGGCGGCCGGCGTGCAGATCAGCGCCAGATCGGGCGCCTGCGGCAGCGAGGCGACGTCCGGATAGGCCAAGACGCCGCCGACGGAATTGTGGTCGGCGGTCACCGGCATGATCGGCCCGGCGAAATCGGCCTGCAAAAGGTTGCGCATCACCACCGAGCCCGCCGCCTTGGGCTCCGTCGTCGCGCCGATCACGGTGACCGATTGCGGACGGAAAAGGGCCTTAAGGTTGCGCACGCTCATGACGTCCCCCGTCTGGTACCTTCGCTTGAGCCGGCACTCTACGCCTGTATCTTGTGCGTCGCAACATAAGTGGTATGTCCAACGCCTTGGGGAAAACCCGTATGACCGATGTCAAATCGGTGATGCTTTGTCGCGCTTGGTTGTAACCTTCGGCCGACCGTGAAATTATGCCGCATCGCAGCACCGTGCGCGGTCGAAGGAGGGCATGATGATCGAGATGATGGAAAACCGGACCTGGGATGAGATCCGCATCGGCGACCAAGCCAGTTTGACCCGCACCTGCCGGATGGAGGATGTCGAGCTGTTCGGCGTCGCCACCGGTGACCTCAATCCCACCCATTACAATGCCGAGCAGGCGGAAAGCCTGGCGCATCATCGCAAGATCCTGGCCCATTCGTTGTGGGGCGGTTCGTTGCTGTCGGCGCTGTTGGGCAACGAATTGCCCGGTCCGGGCACCGTCTACAAGGGCCAGAACTTCGAATTCGACCAGCCGGTCGAGGTGGGTGACAGCCTGACCGTCACCATCACCGTCAAGTCCAAGGAAGCGCCGGCCGACGTGGTGTTCGACTGCGCCGCCGTCAACCAGCGCGGCGAGAAGGTCTTTCACGGCGAGGCCCGCGTGCTGGCGCCGACGACCAAGGTGGTGCAGCCCAAGACGGTGCTGCAGGAGGTGTCGCTGCATCGCGCGCATCATGTGTTCGAGGATCTGATCGAACGGTGCGGTCCGCTCGAGCCGATCTCGGTGGCGGTGTGCCATCCGTGCGATCAGGTGTCGCTGGAAGGCCCGGTCGAGGCGTTCAAGCGCGGACTGATCAATCCGATCCTGGTCGGGCCCGAGGCCAAGATCCGCTCGGTCGCCGCCGAGTTCGGCCTGGACCTGGACGGTATCCGCATCGTCGATACCCTGCATTCGCACGAATCGGCCGAAAGGTCGGTGGCGATGTGCCGCTCGGGTGAGGCCGAGGCGCTGATGAAGGGCAGCCTGCACACCGACGAGATGATGCACGAAGTGGCCAGCCGCGAGCGCGGCCTGCGCACCAGCCGCCGCATCAGCCACGTCTTCATCATGGACGTGCCGACCTATCCGCGCATGCTGCTGATCACCGACGCGGCGATCAACATCTATCCGACCCTGGAAGACAAGCAAGACATCGCCCAGAACTCCATCGACCTGGCCCATTGCCTGGGCGTGGCCCAGCCGAGGATGGCGATCTTGTCGGCGGTCGAGACGGTTTACCCCAAGATCAACTCGACCATCGAGGCCGCCGCCCTGTGCAAGATGGCCGATCGCGGCCAGATCACCGGCGCCATCCTGGACGGGCCGCTGGCCTTCGACAACGCCATCTCGGCCGAAGCGGCGCGCATCAAGAAGATCAATTCTCCGGTCGCCGGTGTCGCCGACATCTTGCTGGTGCCCGATCTGGAAGCCGGCAACATGCTGGCCAAGCAATTGTCCTATCTGGCCGACGCCGACGCCGCCGGTATCGTGGTCGGCGCCCGGGTGCCGATCGTCCTGACCAGCCGCGCCGATTCCGCGAAGGCCCGCCTGGCCAGTTGCGCCGTCGCCGTGCTGTTCGCCCACGCCCGGCGCGGCGGCGGCAAGAAAGCGGCGGAATAGGGGGACCCCGATGAAAGACGCCTATCTGGTCATCAATGCCGGCTCGTCCTCGATCAAGTTCTCGCTTTATTTCGCCAATGGCGATGCCAAGCCCCGACTGACCGCCAAGGGTCAGGTCGAGGGCATCAACGTGGCCCCGCATTTCATCGCCCAGGCGGTGGACGGGACGGTGCTGGCCGAACAGCGCTGGCCGGCCGACAGCAACCTGGTCCATCAGGATCTGTTGAAGCATCTGATCGACTGGGTCGAGGACCATCTGGACGGCGCCCGATTGGTCGCCGCCGGCCATCGTGTGGTCCATGGCGGCCCGCGCTGGAGTTCGCCGGCCCGCATCACCGACGAGTTGCTGGACGAGTTGGAAAGCCTGGTGCCGCTGGCACCGTTGCACCAGCCGCACAATCTGGCGCCGATCCGCGCCCTGGCGGTGGTGCATCCCGGTCTGGTGCAGGTGGCGTGCTTCGACACCGCCTTCCATCGCACCAATCCCAAGGTGGCCGAAACCTTTGCCCTGCCGCGCGAGCTGACCGACGAGGGGGTGCGCCGCTACGGCTTCCACGGCCTGTCCTACGAGTTCATCGCGCGCCGCTTCAAGGAAATCGATCCGGTTCGCGCCGCCGGAAAGGTGGTGGTGTGCCATCTGGGCTCGGGGGCGTCGATGTGCGCTATCGACAATGGCCGCTCGGTGGCGTCAACCATGGGGTTTACAGCGCTGGACGGCCTGCCCATGGGCACGCGCACCGGAACGCTGGATGCCGGCGTCGTCCTTTACCTGCTGCAGCAAAAGGGCATGAACGCCGCCGAAATCGAGACCCTTTTGTACAAGAAGTCGGGTCTTCTGGGGGTGTCGGGGGTGTCCAACGACATGCGGGTGCTGCTGGAAAGCGCCGATCCCCACGCCGCCGAAGCGGTCGATCTGTTCTGCTACCGCATTCGCCGCGAGCTGGGCTCGCTGGCCGGGGCCATGGGCGGCATCGATGCCTTGATCTTCACCGCCGGCATCGGCGAGCATTCCGCCCCGGTTCGGGCCATGGTGTGCGAGGGTGCCGGTTGGCTGGGTATCGAGCTGGACCCGGCGGCCAACGCGGCCCATGCCGACAAGATCACTACGCCCGCAAGTCGTCTGCCCGTCTACGTCATCCCCACCGATGAGGAAATGATGATCGCCAAACATACTCGCGCGGTATTGGCGGAATGATGCTTTCATTTTTGTGACTAGACCCCACATTTGCTTTAGGACAAGGTGTGGGACTATGGAAATGGTGGAAGGAACGGCGATGCGGAAGCTTAAGATTTCGGTGGGTAAGGTCCACCTCGAGGTCGAATTGCTCGACACACCGACGGCGGATGCCATTTTTGCTGCCGCTCCGTTCGAATCCCGTGCCGCCACCTGGGACGGCGAGGTTTACTTCACCATTCCGGTCAAGGCCGAGCGCGAGGCCGACGCCCGTGCCGTCGTCGAGCTGGGCGAACTGGCCTATCGCGTCGAGGGCGAGGCGGTGGTGATCGCGTTTGCGCCGACGCCGGCCTCGGTGGCCGACGAAATCCGCCTGGCGGCGCCCGAGAACATCTGGGCCAAGGGTCCGGTCGAGCCGCATGCCATGCTGAAGATCGAGCCGGGTGAGCTGGTCAAGGTCGAGCCGGTTTCCGCCTGACCTGGAACGGAGGACCCCATGCAAAGCGTCGTCGTCCTGGGGTCCGGCAAGATCGGGATCACCGTGGCGGCGATGTTGGCCGATAGCGGCGATTGGCGCGTAACTCTGGCCGATTCCCGGCCCGAAATGATGGCCGGGCAACGCCGCCCCGGCCTTGAACCCATCACTCTTGACGTTACCGACCCGTTCGCGCTGCGCGCGGCGCTGTCGGGTCATCATGCGGTGGTCTCGACGCTGCCCTACTTCCTGTGCGCCGAGGTGGCCGAGGCCGCCCTGGCCGAGGGTGTCCACTATTTCGATCCGACCGAGGACATCGCCACCGCCCACGCCATCCGCAAGCTGGCCCAAGGGGCGGCAACCGTGGCGGTGCCGCAATGCGGCCTGGCGCCAGGCTTCGTCTCGATCGCGGCGAAAAGCCTGGCCGACGGCTTCGACGAGATCCTGGATGTGCGCCTGCGGGTCGGCGCCCTTCCGCAATATCCCGACAACGCCTTGAAATATAACCTGACCTGGAGCACCGACGGGCTGATCAATGAATATTGCAACCCCTGTCAATCGGTGGTTGACGGTCGGCTGATCGAGGTGCTGCCGTTGGAAGGGCTGGAACATTTCTCGCTCGACGGCATCGCCTACGAGGCGTTTTCCACCTCGGGCGGCGTGGGAACCCTGTGCGAGACCCTGGCCGGCCGGGTCCGCAATCTCGATTACAAGACGGTGCGCTATCCCGGCCATCGCGACCTGATTCGCATGCTGGCCCGCGACCTGAAGCTGGCGGAGCGGCGCGAGCTGTTTCGCGACGTCATCGAGAACGCCATCCCGATCACCCGCCAGGACGTGGTGCTGATCTTCGTCACCGTGGTCGGGCGCAAGAGCGGGCGGCTGATGCAGGAAAGCTGGGTCCGCAAGATCTATGGCGACGATTGCCCGGGCGGGCGTTCGGCCATCCAGAAGACCACTGCCGGGGCCATCTGCGCCATGGTCGATCTGCATCAACGGGGCCAGATCCCGCAGACCGGCTTCGTGTGCCAGGAACAGGTGTCGTTGTCCGATTTCCTGGCCAACCGCTTCGGCGCCGTCTATGCCTGAAGGAATGAGGTTGCGAAGCCCCTCGGCTGTCCTATATTCGTCGCCATGAAACGCATCGCCGCCCTTCTTTCCCTTTGTGTGGTCCTGTCGGCCTGTGCGGTGGTCGATTTGGCCGCCCATGGCGTCAAGGAATACGAACGCTCGCGCGGCGAGAACGGCGCGCCGCCCGAGGATGAACTGCACGCCAGCTCTCAGGCGGCACAACCCGCGTCGGCGCAGAGGGTTCCGCTGGTCGAGCCCGCGGCCGAGCCGACCCAGCCGGTTCCGCCGCGTGAATCGGTCAATGTCGAAAGCCTGAAATAACCCGATTTCGGCATCGCGTTACCGAGTTTGTCATGTTATGACCCGAGAAGGGGCAGCGTGACTGATGGGCAATGGGTAACGCGGAAACCAGACTGACCAGGGATTTGACCATTCGCTATGTCGCCGTTCTGGCGATCATCGGCGGGCTGGCGATCGCCTCGTTCCTGGGGCTGGTCCGCATCTTGATGGATGCCGAGGCCGGCGGCGCCGTCATCGGTGTCGCCGCCCAGCAACGCCCGCTGGTCGAGCGGGTGGTGTTCGCCGTCGCCAATCTGACCCGCCCGTTGGAACCCCAGGCCCGCCTCGACGAACGCGCCGCCCTGGCCCTGGCGCTTGACCGGCTGGAATCGGCGCATTTCGGCCTGGTCGCCGGCATGCCCGAGGTCAAGGGGGCTGCGCCGCCATCGGCGGCGATCAAGGCGCTGCTGTTCGGTCCCGATGGCCGGTTGGATCACGAGATGCGGGGCTTCGTCGGCCAGGCCCGCGCCGTGCTGGCCAAGGCCGACCAGCGCCTGCCCGCCGACGATACCGACGCCAAGGCTTTGTCGCCGAGCCGGGTCGAGCCCTTGCTGGTCCTGCTGGATCGGCTGGTGACCCGTTACCGCGAGGAAAACGACAAGCGGCTGCGGCGCTTGTTCCTGTTTCACGGGGCTGCCCTGGCCGCCACCCTGGCCTTGCTGATCCTGTCGGCGGCGATGGTGTTCCGCCCGATGGTCAGCCGCATCAAGGACGATCTGGCCGAACGGGTCAAGGCGGCCCGCAAGCTCAAGGAATCCGAGGAACGGCTGTGGCGCATCCTCGAGGAAAGCCCGGTCGGCGTGTCGGTGTCGCGGCGCAGCGACGGCGCCGTGGTGTTCGCCAATTCCCGCTTCGTCGACATCATCAACACCACCCGCGATGACCTGATCGGCCACCCGGCCCGCGACCTGTTCCGTAACGAGAGCCAGCGCAAGGCGGTGGTCGAGGCCCTGAAGCGCGACGGCCATATCGACGATGCCGAGGTCCAGTTCATCCGCCGCGGCGGCGAGACCTTCTGGAGCCTCCTGACGCTCCGCTCGACCTTCTTCGAGGAAGAGCCGGTCAACCTGGCCTGGGTCTACGACATTTCCGCCATCAAGGCCGCCCAGGCCAAGGTCCGCCTGACCGCCCAGGTGGTGGAAAGCGCCAGCGAGGCGGTGGTGATCACCAACGCCGCCAACATCATCGAATACGTCAACCCGGCCTTCACCACCATCACCGGCTACGAATCGGCCGAAGTGATCGGGCGCGATCCCGGCTTCCTGAGTTCCGGCCGCCACGATGCCGATTTCTATCAGACGATGTGGGATGATCTGCGCGCCACCGGCCGCTGGCGCGGCGAGATTTGGAACCGTCGCAAGTCGGGCGAGTTCTATGCCGAGCAATTGTCGATCGTCGCCCTGATGAGCGATGACGGCCAGGCGGTCACCCACTATATCGCCATCTTCTCGGACATCACCAACCGCAAGGAAGACGAGGAGCGGATCTGGCGCCAGGCCAATTACGACGCCTTGACCGGTTTGCCCAACCGGTCCTTGTTCACCGACCGGCTGCAGCAGGCGGTGCGGCAAAGCCAGCGCGATGGCAGCCGGTTTGCCCTGATGTTCCTGGACCTCGACGGCTTCAAGGCGGTCAACGACACCCTGGGCCATGCCGCCGGCGACGAATTGCTGCAGCAGGCGGCCAAGCGGCTGGAAGATTGCGTGCGCGCCTCGGACACGGTGTCGCGCCTGGCCGGCGACGAGTTCACCTGCATCATCCCCGGCGTGCACGGCAAGGCCGACGTCGAGCGGGTCGCGGCCAAGATTCTGGAAGAGTTGGCCCAACCGTTCGAGCTCGAGGCGGGCAGGGCGGACGTGCGGGGCTCGATCGGCATCGCCATCTTCCCCGACGACGCCGATACCGGACCCGCCCTGGTCGGGCGCGCCGACGAGGCGATGTACGCGGTCAAGAAATCCGGGAAGAACGCCTTCCGCTTCGCCTGATCTAACAGGCTGCGGAAAAACACCGATCTGGTGTCCGAACGCCCCATTTTGTCATGCCCGGACTTGATCCGGGCATCCACGCGGCGCCGCCTAACTATCCGTTTCCAATGGAATTTTTGCGAAGACACGTGGATGGCCGGGTCAAGCCCGGCCATGACGGATTGAGCAAGCTGACAGCAACGCCGAGTTTTTCCGCTTCGCCTGATCTAACTCAGGCTGCGCAGGAACGGCTTGAACGGGCGGTCGTTGACGCGGACATGGTCCAGCAGCCATTCGCGCATGAATTGGGTGGTCTCGGTCACCAATTGGTGGGTCGCCGCGTCGTCCTCGTCGGCCTGGTCGAAGCGGTCGCGCAAGGTTTCGGCCTGGACCAGCAGGCGGTCATGGTCGGCCTTGTGCAAGGCCAGGCCCGGATAGCCGTGGCGATCCAGCAGCCGCTCTTCCGCGATGAAGTGGGCCTTGGTGCGCAGGATCAGGCGATCCAACAGGCCGGCCAGCTCCTCCAGGGGGGCGCCCCGATCGACAGCACTCAGATAGTGATTGCAATATTCGACCATCTCGCGATGGTCCTTGTCGATCGTCGGCAGGCCCAGTTGGTATTCCTCGCACCATTCGATGATTGGCATGGCCCGTCCCTGATTCCCCATTCCCACTTGGATTTAGGGCTTCCCGGCCGTCCTGTCCAGAAGGGTGGCAAGCGCCTGATGAAACATCGCCTCGGTCAGGCGCCCGGTATTGGTGTTGTAGCGCGAGCAATGATAGCTGTCGGTCATGATCAGGCCACCCGGAAGGGTGTGAACCGCACCGTGGGCGAACACGAAGGCGGACTTGCGTAAGGATAGCGCCGTCAATACCGCCTGATGGGCGTCGCGGCCGATGGCGAACAGGCCGGCCAGGTTGGGCATGGCCCGGATCTCGGCGGCCAGGAACGGCAGGCAGGCCTTGAATTCGGCCGGCAGCGGCTTGTTGGCCGGCGGCACGCAACGCACCGCGTTGGTGATCCGCGCGTCCTGCAAGGTGAAGCCGTCGGCGGGGTCGGCGCCATAGGTGCCGGTGGCCAAGCCGACGGACTTCAACGACGGATAAAGCAGGTCGCCGGCATAATCGCCGGTGAACGGCCGGCCGGTGCGGTTGGCGCCCTTCAGGCCGGGGGCCAGGCCGACGAACAGGAAGCGCGCCGACAAATCGCCGAACGAGGCGACGGCGCCGTTGTGCCAAGTGGGCTGGGCCGCGCGGTTGGTGTTGCGGTATTCGACCAGGCGGGGGCACAGGGCGCAATCGCGCCCGGGACACTCAGGCGGGGTCACGGGGCATCGCCGGGTCGCGTGGGCCGCCCGAGCGGGCGATCTGGGATTCCAGGTCCAGCAGCTCGATGAAGGTGTCGGCCTGGCGGCGCAATTCGTCGGCGATCATCGGCGGCTGCGACCGGATGGTCGACACCACCGAGACGCGGACCCCCTTGCGCTGCACCGCCTCGACCAGGCGGCGGAAATCGCCATCGCCGGAAAACAGCACCACATGGTCCATGTAGGGGGCCATCTCCATCACGTCGATGGCCAGCTCGATGTCCATGTTGCCCTTGATCTTGCGCCGGCCCAGCGCGTCGGTGAATTCCTTGGTCGGCTTGGTGACCATGGTGTAGCCGTTGTAATCCAGCCAATCGACCAGCGGACGGATCGGCGAATATTCCTGATCCTCGATCAGGGCGGTGTAATAGAAGGCGCGGATCAGCCGGCCCTTCGAGGCGAACAGCTGCAACAGCCGCTTATAGTCGATGTCGAAACCCAGCGCCTTGGCGGCGGCATAGAGGTTCGAGCCGTCGATGAACAGGCCGACCCGTTCGGTGTCATAGAAATGCATGGCAATCTCTACTAAATATAGGATGTGGCGGAAACGCGCCGGGAATAAGCCTAACCTAGGCATCATGGCGGCGGACCGCAAGGACCTTCGAGTCCGGCAGGTCTTGCCTTTTGTGGTGAGGCTGCTCTATAAGCTGGACTCTTTTTTCAGGTCAAATCTCAGTTCGAGGAAAATTCATGGCTCGCGTTACGGTCGAAGATTGCGTCGTCAAGGTTCCCAATCGCTTCGAGCTGGTTCTGATCGCCGCTCAGCGCGCGCGCGACATCTCGTCGGGCGGCCGCATCACCGTCGAACGCGACAACGACAAGAACCCCGTCGTCGCCCTGCGTGAGATCGCCGACGAGACCATCGGCCTCGACCCCTTGCGCAACGCGCTGGTCCAGGGCCTGCAGAAGCACGTCGAGAATGACGAGCCGGAAGAGGACGAGATGGAATCCTTCATGCCCGAGGGTGACCTGGGCTTCGAGGCGATGGCCTCGGAAGAGGATGCCGACGAGGCCGGCCTGACCGTCACCGACGGCGCCGATTTCGATCCCTCGGCCGGCGACCTCGCCGACGGGGACGTGGACTAACCCGATGCGGGCGGCGACGGCCCAGCCCCATCGCCAAGCGCCGCCCACCATGCCGCGCCACGGAAGGCCTTGGCCCGAGGTGGCGCCATGATGCGTCAGTTCGAACTGGTCGAGCGGGTCAAATCCTATGACCCGGCCGCCGACGAGGACGCCATCAATCGCGCCTATGTCTTCGCCATGAAGATGCACGGCTCGCAGAAGCGGGCCTCGGGCGATCCCTATTTCTCGCACCCCATCGAAGTGGCGGGCATCCTGACCCGCTACCGCCTCGATTCCGCCTCGATCATCACCGCGCTGCTGCACGACACCATCGAGGACACGCCGGCGACGCTGGACGATCTGGAAAAGCTGTTCGGGCCGGAAATCGCCCGGCTGGTCGATGGCGTCACCAAGCTTTCCCGTATCGAGCTGCAATCCGACCACGCCAAGCAGGCGGAAAACCTGCGCAAACTCGTCATCGCCATGAGCGAGGACATCCGCGTCCTTTTGGTCAAGCTGGCCGACCGCGTCCACAACATGCGCACGCTCAGCTATATCGCCAATCCCGACAAGCGCCGCCGTATCGCGCTTGAGACCATGGAAATCTATGCTCCGCTGGCCGAACGCATCGGCATGCAGGAAATCAAGATGGAGCTGGAGGACCTGGCCTTCGCCGAACTGCACGGCGATGCGCGCGGGTCCATCATCGCCCGGCTGAATTTCCTGCGCGAGCAGGGCGGCGACCTGATCGGTCGCATCCTGGAAGAACTGCGCAAGACCTTCGAGGAAGCCGGCGTCAAGGCCACGGTGTCGGGACGCGAGAAGACGCCTTACTCGATCTGGCTGAAGATGCAGCGCAAGAATGTCGGCTTCGAGCAATTGTCCGACATCATGGCCTTCCGCGTCGTGGTCGATTCCATGGAGGATTGCTACCGGGCCCTGGGCGTCATCCATTCGAAATATCCGATGGTGCCCAACCGCTTCAAGGACTACATCTCGACGCCCAAGCCCAACGGCTACCGTTCCTTGCATACCGGCGTGTTCGGACCCGAGCGTCACCGCATCGAAGTGCAGATTCGCACGGATGAAATGCACGAAGTGTCCGAGTTGGGCGTCGCCGCCCACTGGAAATACAAGTCCGGCGGCGGCCGCATGACCGACGGGCGGCAATATCGCTGGCTGCGTGAGCTGCTGGACATCCTGGAACACGCCTCGAACCCCGACGAATTCCTTGAGCACACCAAGCTCGAGATGTTCCAGGACCAGGTGTTCTGCTTCACGCCGAAGGGCGACCTGATCTCGCTGCCGTCGGGGGCGACCCCGGTCGATTTCGCCTATGCCGTCCATTCCGATGTCGGCGACACCTGCGTCGGCGCCAAGATCAACGGCCGCATCATGCCGCTTCGGTCGCGCCTGCATAACGGCGATCAGGTCGAGGTGATCACCTCGAAGGCGCAGACCCCCAACCCGACCTGGGAACGCTTCGTCGTCTCGGGCAAGGCGCGAGCCCGTATCCGCCGCTTTGTCCGCACCCAGCAGCGCGCCCAGTATCTCGATCTGGGCCGGGCCATCCTGGTGCGCGCCTTCCGCCAGGAAGGCTATGACCTGACCGAGCGGGCGCTGGAAGGGGTGATCAAGATCTTCAAGGCGCCCACCGCCGACGATCTGATGGCCATGGTGGGCGAGGGGACGGTCACCGCCAAGGATGTGGTGTCGTCGGTGTACCCAGAGCTGAAGAACGCCCAGAAGACCGACAATGTGGTCCATCTGGGCCGCACCAAGCCCAAGCCGGCCCACGAGCGCGAGAAGCGGGGCAACGCAGTCCCGATCCGCGGCCTGATCCCCGGCATGGCGGTGCATTTCGCCGGCTGCTGCCATCCGCTGCCGGGCGACCGCATCGTCGGCATCGTCACCACCGGCAAGGGGGTGACGGTTCACACCATCGATTGCGAGAATCTGGAACAATATGCCGAGACGCCGGAACGCTGGCTGGATATCTCGTGGGACGAGACCGAGGGCAAGGCCCATATCGGCCGCATCGATCTGGTGGTCAACAACGAGCCCGGCACGCTGTCGACGGTGACCACGGTGATCGCCAAGAACATGGGCAACATCACCAACCTGAAGATCACCAACCGCACCACCGAATTCTTCGAGATGCTGATCGACATCGAGGTCCGGGACGTCAAGCACCTGACCAATGTCATCGCCGCGCTGCGCGCGACGCCCTTGATCAATTCCGTCGATCGCGCCCGCAATTAGCCAAGGAACCATTCACATGTCCGCGCTGCCGCTCCGTCTGGGCGTCAACATCGATCACGTCGCCACCATCCGGAACGCCCGGGGGGGTCTGCATCCCGATCCGGTCCGTGCCGCCCATCTGGCCGCCGCCGCCGGTGCCGACGGCATCACCGCCCACCTGCGCGAGGATCGCCGCCATATTTCCGACCGCGACATCGAGCGCCTGGCCAACGAGATCCAGCTGCCGCTGAATTTCGAGATGGCGGCGACCGAGGAAATGGTCGCCATCGCGCTACGCCACCGCCCGCACGCCGCCTGCATCGTCCC
This sequence comes from Magnetospirillum sp. LM-5, assembly GCF_902729445.1. Classification (NCBI taxonomy): domain Bacteria; kingdom Pseudomonadati; phylum Pseudomonadota; class Alphaproteobacteria; order Rhodospirillales; family Rhodospirillaceae; genus Magnetospirillum; species Magnetospirillum sp. LM-5. Next base: position 70,528 of record NZ_CACVCE010000004.1, read on the forward strand.
GGAAAAGCGGGAAGAACGCACCACCGAGGGTGGGCTGGATGTCGCCGGCCATATCGATTCCTTGCGCCCGCTGGTCGGACGCCTGGTGGATGCCGGCATCCGCGTCTCGATGTTCATCGAGGCCGATCCGCGCCAACTGGACGCGTCCAAATCCATCGGCGCCCCGGTGGTCGAACTGCATACCGGCGCCTATTGCGACCATGACGGCGCCACCCGCGACGGCGAGCTGGCCCGGATCAGAACCGCTGCCGCCCACGCCGCCGCCATCGGGCTGGAATGCCATGCCGGCCACGGCTTGTCGTTCGACACCGTCAAGCCGATCGCCGCCATCGGCTCGATCGTTGAATTGAACATCGGCCATTTCCTGGTGGGCGAGGCGATCTTCATCGGCTTCGAGGCCTCGATCCGTCACATGCGCGCCCTGATGGACGAAGCCCGCAAGGGGGCGGGGCGGTGATCTTGGGCATCGGCAACGATCTGTGCGACATCCGCCGCGTCGAAAAGACGCTGGCCCGCTTCGGTGACCGTTTCACCCGTCGCGTCTTCACCGACATCGAGCGGGCCAAGGCCGAACGGCGCCCGCCCCAGCAGCGGGTGGCCACCTACGCCAAGCGCTTCGCCGCCAAGGAAGCCTGCGCCAAGGCGCTGGGTACCGGCTTCGCCAACGGCGTGTTCCTGAAGGATATCGGCGTGGTCAATCTGGCCAGCGGGCAGCCGACTTTCGCGCTGACCGGCGGCGCCGCCCGCCGGCTGGCGGAAATGGTGCCGGCCGGCATGATTGCCCAGCTTCTGCTGACCATGACCGACGAGCCGCCTCTGGCCGAGGCGGTGGTGGTGATCCAGGCCATTCCCGCCGCTTGACACAAGGCGGCGGGGCTGTTTTGCTCGGCGCCAGCCGGGCAGGGCGGTACCGGGTCGTGTTTTCAATTAAATCAAATAATTACGCGGTGATTTTATGTCAAAGGGTAAATTCGGCGGGACCTGGGAAACCATCAAGACCGTCTTTTACGCCATGGTGATCGCCGGCTTCGTGCGTACCGTGGCGTTCGAGCCGTTCAATATCCCGTCGGGTTCGATGATTCCGACCCTGCTGATTGGCGACTATCTGTTCGTGTCGAAATACGCCTATGGCTATTCCCGCCATTCGGTGCCTCTCTCGACGGGTCCCGCCATGACCGGCCGACTGGCCGAGAAGGTGCCGGAACGCGGCGACGTCGTGGTCTTCAAGAAGCCGCCCGAGCACAAGGTCGATTATATCAAGCGGGTGATCGGGCTGCCGGGCGACCGCGTCCAGGTGATCCGCGGCCTGCTGCACATCAACGGTGAGCCGGTCAAGCGCGAGCGCATCGACGATTTCGTCGAGTTCACCCGCGAAGGCAACATCATGCGGGCGCCGCAATATATCGAGACCCTGCCGAACGGCCGCCAGCACCGCATCATCGAATATGCCGGCGACAATGGCATCGCCGACAACACCCCGGTCTACACTGTGCCGGCCGGCCATTACTTCATGATGGGCGACAATCGCGACAATTCCGCCGATTCGCGCTTCCTGGACGAGGTCGGCTACGTGCCGGCGGAAAATCTGGTCGGCCGCGCCGAGGTGATCTTCTTCTCGGGCGATGGTTCGGCCTCGTGGTGGGAAGTGTGGAAATGGCCGTGGGCCATCCGCTTCGCCCGCCTGTTCGACGGGATCGACTAAGCCGATGAGCCGAATCCTGGCCGACCGCCTGGGCTATGCCTTCACTCGGCCGGACCTGCTGAGCCAGGCGCTCACCCATCCGTCGGTGACCCATGGCCGGGCGCCGCGCAAGGCGACCGCCTACGAGCGTCTGGAATTCCTGGGCGACCGCGTGTTGGGGCTGGTGGTGGCCGAGATGCTGTTCCACCGTTTCCCGACCGAGGCCGAGGGCGAGCTGGCCCGGCGCCATGCCGCGCTGGTCCGCCGCGATTCCCTGGCCCGGATCGCCGTTTCCTGGGGTATCCCGGATTATCTGCTGCTGGCGCGCGGCGAGGAAGAAGGCGGCGGGCGGGCCAATCCGGCGGTGCTGGCCGACGCTTGCGAGGCGGTGATCGGCGCGGTGTTCGCCGATGGCGGTCTTGATCCGGCCCGCAGGCTGGTGCTGGCCGCCTGGGCGCCGCTGATGGAAGAAAGCCCGGCCCCGCCCAAGGATGCCAAGACCGCGCTTCAGGAATGGGCGCAAGGATTGGGCCGGCCGCTGCCGGCCTACGAAACCCAAGGGGTCGAAGGGCCTCCCCACGAGCCGGTGTTCCTGGTGTCGGTAACCGTCGAGGGCGAGGCGCCGGTGTTGGGCCGCGGTCGTTCGAAGCGGTCGGCGGAACAAGCGGCGGCAACGGCCCTGTTGAAGAAGGTGAAGTCATGAACGAGGTGCCGGAAAACGAGCGGCGATGCGGCTATGTCGCGGTGGTCGGCGCGCCCAACGCCGGCAAGTCGACCCTGGTCAACGCCCTGGTCGGGACCAAGGTGTCGATCGTGTCGCCCAAGGTGCAGACCACGCGCTTTCGCGTGCTGGGCATCGTCATGGCCGGCCCGGCCCAGGTCATCCTGGTCGATACCCCCGGCATCTTCCAGCCCAAGCGCCGCCTGGACCGCGCCATGGTCGCCGCCGCCTGGGACGGCGCGCACGATGCCGAACAGATCTGTCTGCTGATCGACGCCTCGAAGGGCTATGACGACGACAGCCGCGCCATCGTCCTTCGCCTGAAACAGGTCAACCGCCAGGCCATCTTGATCCTCAACAAGGTTGATGTGGTCAAGAAGGAAAAGCTTTTGAAGCTGGCCCAGTCCCTGCACGACGAAGGCATCTTCACCGACATCTTCATGGTCTCGGCCCTGACCGGCAGCGGCCTGGACGCCCTGATGCCGGTGCTGGCCGAGCGCACCCCCATGGGGCCGTGGATGTTCCCCGAGGACGAGGTGTCGGACCTGCCGCAGCGTCTGCTGGCCGCCGAGATCACCCGCGAGAAGGCTTTCCTGCAACTGCACGAGGAACTGCCCTACGCCCTGACGGTCGAGACCGAATCCTGGGAGGAAAAGGAAGACGGCTCGGCCCGCATCGACCAGGTGATCTATGTCCAGCGCGAAAGCCAGAAGGGCATTGTCGTCGGCAAGCACGGCCACCAGATCAAGGCCATCGGCGCCGCCGCCCGCACCGAGCTGGAAGCCCTGCTGGAACGCCGGGTTCACCTGTTCTTGCACGTCAAGGTCCGCGAGGATTGGCAGGACAAGCGCTCGCATTACAACGAATTCGGCCTGGATTTCGATTCGTAAGGCCGAAGGCCGGCCCGGTGCCGGGCCCGTTCAGGCTTATAGGGGGGGCGATCGGCGGAGCATCATGGACGCACGCTCGCTTGGACTGATTCTGGTGTGGGTCGGCGCCATCTTGCTGGTCGCCGTGCTGCAGCAGCGCCTGCGCCAGGGCGCGCTGGGCGAGGAAGCCTTCGAGAACCCGCCGCCGGTCGCCCGCTGGGCGGTGGCCATCGCCAGTGCCGGCATGGCCTGTGCCGGCCTGGGCATTCTGCTGACAGTGTGGAGCTTCCTTTGATGGATTGGGACGACGACGCCATCGTGCTGTCGGCCCGCCGCCATGGGGAAAATGCCGCTGTCATCCATGTGTTGACAGTGGCGCACGGCCGCCATCCCGGGCTGGTCCCTGGGGGGATGGGCCGGGCCAATCGTGGCAGCCTGCAGCCGGGTAACCGGGTGCGGGTCGGCTGGCAGGGGCGTTTGGCCGAGCAATTGGGGCGCTTCCGGGTCGAACTGGTTCGCGCCGACGCTGCCCTGCATATGGCCGATCCAGACCGCCTGGCGGCCTTGTCGGCGGCCTGCGCCGTGGCCGACGCGGCCCTGCCCGAGCGCCAGCCGTTGCCGGCCGCCCACGCCGCCCTGACCGCCCTGCTGGACGCGCTGGACAGTGACGCATGGGCGACGGTGATGGTGCATTGGGAACTGGCGCTGCTTCGGGCTCTGGGGTTCGGGTTGGACCTGTCGGTCTGCGCCGTCAGCGGCACCAATGCGGACCTGGCCTATGTCAGCCCCAGGACCGGCCGCGCCGTCAGCCGCGCGGCCGGCCAGGACTGGCAAGACCGGCTGCTGGAACTGCCGGCCTTCCTGGTGGCCGGCGGCATCGGCAGTGCCCCCGATGTCGCCCTGGGCCTGAAACTGACCGGCTTCTTCCTGGAACGCCACGTCCTGGCGCCGCAGCACCGGCCAATGCCGGCGGCGCGGTTGCGATTGGTTGACCGCCTCCTGTCGTCGGGTACTATATGTTGATGCGACGTTTTGCCGCCTTTTGGGGACATTCATGACCGAACCTGCCGCTGCCGGCCTTATCCGCGAAACACCGCTGACCGAGGCGCTGGGCGAGCGTTATCTCGCCTATGCCATGTCGACCATCGTGTCGCGGTCTCTGCCCGACGTGCGCGACGGGCTGAAGCCGGTGCACCGCCGCCTGCTTTACGCCATGCGCCAATTGAAGCTGGACCCGCAGGGCGGCTTCAAGAAGTGCGCCCGCGTCGTCGGCGACGTTATCGGTAAGTACCACCCCCATGGCGACGTGGCCGTCTATGACGCCATGGTCCGCCTGGCCCAGGATTTCGCCGTGCGTTACCCGCTGGTCGAGGGCCAGGGCAATTTCGGCAATATCGACGGCGATAACGCGGCGGCCATGCGCTACACCGAGGCCAAGCTGACCGAGGTCGCCGCCGCCCTGATGGCCGGCCTGGACGAGGACGCGGTCGATTTCCGCCCGACCTATGACGGGTCCGAGGACGAGCCGGTGGTGATGCCGGCCGCCTTTCCCAACCTGCTGGCCAACGGTTCGGCCGGTATCGCGGTGGGCATGGCGACCAGCGTGCCGCCCCACAATGTCGGCGAGATCTGCGACGCCCTGAAGCTGTTGATCCGCGAGCCCGATTGTTCGGTCGATGCCCTGGTCGCCCACATGCCCGGCCCGGATTTCCCCACCGGCGGCGTCTTGGTGGAGACCCGCGAGGCGGTGCTGGAAGCCTATCGCACCGGCCGTGGCGCCTTTCGCCTGCGGGCGCGCTGGGCGGTCGAGAAGCTGTCGCACGGCCTTTACCAGATCGTCATCACCGAAATTCCCTATCAGGTGCAGAAATCCAAGGTGATCGAAAAGATCGCCGAGCTGCTGACCGACAAGAAATTGCCGCTCTTGGCCGACATCAGGGACGAATCGGCCGAGGACGTCCGCATCGTCCTCGAGCCCCGGAACCGCACGGTCGAGCCCGAGCATGTGATGGAACAATTGTTCCGCAACACCGACCTGGAAACCCGGGCCAGCCTGAACATGAACGTGCTGGGCGGCGACGGCGTGCCCCGGGTGATGAACCTGAAAGAGGTGCTGCAGGCCTTCCTGGATCACCGCATGGAGGTGCTGGAACGCCGTTCCCGCCACCGGCTGGACAAGATCGCCAAGCGGCTCGAGGTGTTGGAAGGCTATTTGATCGCCTATCTGAACCTGGACGAGGTGATCCGCATCATCCGCGAGGAGGACGAGGCCAAGCCGGCCTTGATGAAGGCGTTCGGGTTGTCGGATGCCCAGGCGGAAGCCATCTTGAACATGCGCCTGCGGTCGCTTCGCAAGCTGGAAGAGATGGAAATCCGCAAGGAGCATGATTCGCTGTCGGCCGAGCAGGCCGAGTTGCAGACCCTGCTGGCCGACCCGGCCAGGCGGTGGAAGGCGATCGCTGTCCAGATCGCCGAGACCCAGAAGAAGTTCGGCCAGGCCACCCCGTTGGGCAAACGGCGCACCGAACTGGGCGACGCGCCGGGCGCGGTGGTGGTGCCGATCGAGGCCTTCGTCGAGCGCGAGCCGATCACCGTTCTGCTGTCGGAAAAGGGGTGGATTCGCGCCATGAAGGGCCATATGGACCAACTGGACGGCGTGAAGTTCAAGGAAGGCGACCAATTGCGGTTCGCGCTGAAGGCGGAAACCACCGACAAGATCCTGTTCTTCGCCACCGACGGGCGCTTCTATACCGTCGGCGGCGACAAGCTGCCGTCGGGTCGCGGCTTCGGCGAGCCGCTGCGGCTGATGATCGACCTGGCCAACGACGCCGAGATCGCCCTGATCTTCGCCCATCGGCCCGGTCGCAAGCGTCTGGTCGCCACCGACGGCGGCCGCGGCTTCGTCGTCGATGAGGCCGAGGCGCTGGCCCAGACCAAATCGGGCAAGATGGTCCTGAACCTGGGCGACGGCGAGAAGGCCGCCTTCTGCATCCCGGTCGAGGGCGATGCCGTGGCGGTGATCGGTGACAACCGCAAGCTTCTGGTTTTCATGGCCGAGGAAATCCCGATGATGACCCGGGGCCGTGGCGTGATGCTGCAGAAATACCGCGACGGCGGCATGGCCGACATTAAGATCTTCACCCTGACCGAGGGACTGAGCTGGAAAAGCGGCGAACGCACGCGGACCGAAAGCGATCTGACGCCGTGGATCGGCAAGCGTGCCTCGGTCGGGCGCCTGCCGCCGACGGGGTTTCCGCGTAACAACAAGTTTACTTGAGGGGACTGGTCAGACCAATTCTTTCATGCGACCATCGGCGATCCCATGTTTTGAGTTCAAGCCTTTTCAAATCATAACGGGAGGAAAGCATGGAAAGACGTTCGTTTCTGAAGGCCGCCGGCCTGGGTGTGGCTTCGACCGCCGTGGCGGCGCCGGCCATCGCCCAGACCATGCCGGAAGTGAAGTGGCGCTTGGCGTCCAGCTTCCCGAAAAGCCTGGACACCATCTATGGCGGCGCCGAGGTGATGGCCAAGCGGGTGGCCGAGGCCACCGACGGCAAGTTCCAGATCCGCGTGTTCGCCGGCGGTGAAATCGTTCCCGGCCTGCAGGTGCTGGATGCGGTGTCCAACAACACCGTCGAGGCCGGTCATACCGTCAGCTACTACTATGTCGGCAAGGACGCGACCTTCGGCTTCGACGCCTCGATGCCGTTCGGCATGAACGCCCGTCAGCAGAACGCCTGGCTGTATCACGGCGGCGGCATGGAACTGATGCGCGCCTTCTTCAAGAATTACAACATCGTCAATTTCCCCGGCGGCAATACCGGCACCCAGATGGGCGGCTGGTTCCGCAAGGAAATCAAGACGGTCGAGGACATGAAGGGCCTCAAGATGCGCATCGGCGGTTACGCCGGCAAGGTGATGGAGAAGCTGGGCGTGGTGCCGCAGCAGATCGCCGGCGGCGACATCTATCCGTCGCTGGAAAAGGGCACCATCGACGCCGCCGAGTGGGTCGGCCCCTATGACGACGAGAAGCTGGCCTTCTACAAGGTCGCCAAATACTACTATTACCCCGGTTGGTGGGAAGGCGGCCCCAACGTGTCGTTCCTGGTCAACGACAAGGCCTATGACGCCCTGCCCAAGGCTTACAAGGCGGTCCTGGAAGCGGCCTGCGCCGAAGCCAATATGGACATGCAGGCCAAGTACGACGTCAAGAATCCCGAGGCCCTGAAGCGTCTGATCGCCGGCGGCGCCCAACTGCGTCCTTATTCCAAGGACATCATGGTCGCCTGCTACAAGGCGGCCCAGGCCACCTATGCCGAGGAAGCCTCGCGCAATCCGAACTTCAAGAAGGTCTACGAGCATTGGTCCGCCTTCCTGGCCGACCAGGTGTCGTGGTTCCGCGTCGCCGAGGCCGGCTTCGACGAGTTCATGCGTTACGGCATTCCGAAGAAGTAATCCTGCCCTGGAGGTCGCCCCGTTCCCCCGCGTCATGCCCGGACTTGATCCGGGCATCCATGGATCGCCGGGTCAAGCCCGGCGATGACGAAAGGGGGGGGCGGGGCCTCTCGCCCGCAAAGAAGAAGCCCCGCTCTGGATCAGAGCGGGGCTTTTTCATCACTTCTTGTCGGGCTCGGCCGGTTCGTCCTGCCCGCCCGGGCCGCCATACTGGCCGCCGCCGCCGCCGTAATCGGTCTGCGGCAGTTCGATCTGGATTTCCGAGGCGTCGATCACTTTGTCGCGGCCCAGGAAGTCGGTGACCATGCCGGGGAAACTGACCACCAGACAGACCATGATGATCTGGATGATGACGAACGGCACCGCGCCCCAATAAATCTGGCCGGTGGTGACCGCCGCCATCTGTTTCCCGGTGATCTTGTCCAGATAGTCGGTGCGCGGCGCGACCGAGCGCAGATAGAACAAGGCGAAGCCGAACGGCGGATGCATGAACGAGGTCTGCATGTTGACGCCCAGCAAAACGCCGAACCAGATCAGGTCGATGCCCATCTTCTCGGCCACCGGGCCCAGCAGCGGCACCAGGATGAAGGCCAGCTCGAAGAAATCGAGGAAGAAGGCCAGCACGAACATCAAGATGTTGACGAAGATCAGGAAACCCAACTGACCGCCGGGTAGGCCGGTCAGCAGATGCTCGACCCACAGGTCACCGTTGACGCCCCGGAACACCAGGCCGAACACCGTCGATCCCACCAGGATGAACACCACGAAGCTCGACAGCTTGGCGGTGGTGTCCATTGCCTGGCGCATCAGGCTCCAGCTCAGCTTGCGCCGGGCCAGGGCCAGGATCAGCGCGCCGGTCGCCCCCATGGCGCCGCCCTCGGTGGGGGTGGCGATGCCGATGAAGATGGTGCCCAACACCAGGAAGATCAGCACCAGCGGCGGCACCAGCGAAAAGATCACCCGGCTCAGCAATTTCATGCCATGCAACGAGCGCGCTTCCAACGGCAGGGCCGGGGCCATGGACGGCTTGAAAAGGGTGACCAGCAGGATGAAGCCGGTATAAAGGCCGGTCAGGATGAGGCCGGGCACGAAGGCGCCGGCATACATGTCGCCGACCGACCGACCCAACTGGTCGGCCATGATGATCAGCACCAGGGATGGCGGGATGATCTGGGCCAGGGTGCCCGACGCGGCGATGACGCCCGACGCCACCCGCCGGTCATAGCCGTAGCGCAGCATGATCGGCAGCGAGATCAGGCCCATCGAGATGACGCTGGCCGCCACCACGCCGGTCGTCGCTGCCAGCAGGGCGCCGACGAAGATCACCGCATAGGCCAGACCGCCGCGAATCGGGCCGAACAACTGCCCGACCGTATCCAGCAAATCCTCGGCCATGCCGGATCGTTCCAGAATCAACCCCATGAAGGTGAAGAACGGAATGGCCAGAAGCGTGTCGTTGCGCATGATGCCGAAAATGCGCTCGGGCAGGGCCTGGAACAGGTTGCCGCTCAACAGGCCCAGTTCCATGCCCAAAAGGCCGAACACGATGCCGTTGGCGGCCAGGGCGAAAGCGACCGGATAGCCGAACAGCAGGAAGAATACCAAGGCGCCGAACATCAACGGCGCCATGTTGGCGATGATGAACTCGGTCATTGATCGCCTCCATGATGGCCGTGGGCGGGAGCGCCGGCATCGGCGGTTGCCCCGGTCAGGAAGGCGATCTTCTTGATCAGCTCGGACAGGCCCTGCAGCAGCAGCAAGGTGAAGCCCAGCGGGATCATCAGTTTGACCGGCCAGCGGATCAGGCCGCCGGCGTCACTGGATTGCTCCATGCCGGTCAGCGACTGAACGAAGACCGGGATGGACAGCCACAGGATAACCCCGGCCATCGGCATCAGGAACAAAAGCGTGCCGATGACGTCGATCCATGCCTGGGTCCTGGGACTGAAGCGGCCAACGACGACGTCGATGCGGATATGTTCGTTCTTCAGCAAGGTGTAGGCCGAGCACAGCAGGAACACCGCCGAGAACAGGTACCACTGCACTTCCAGCCAGGCGTTCGAGCTGTTGTTGAAGGTATAGCGAACCATCGCGTTGCCCGAACTGATCAAAACCATCACCAGGATAAGCCACGTCACCGTGCGGCCGATCGACGCATTCATGCGATCGATCATGGCGCTCAACATCAGAAATGGAGCCAATGCCCATCCTCCCAGAAATGACCGATGGATTTTCCAGCTTTTTGCGTACTATGCCATGGCCTGATTGGTCAGACCAGTTGTCCCGTGGTGGAATTTCGGAAAACCACAGTCAGCGCAAGCTGTCGGCCGGTGAGTTCTGTCCGGGGGGCTGGGTGTCGGGGTCCAGCGGCAACCAGCCGTTGGGGCCAAAGGCTTCCAGCGGTTGGAAGCGGGCCTTATAGGACATCTTGCGGCTTTCGCCGATCCAATAGCCGAGATAGACGAAGGGCAACGAGCGGCGCCGGGCCTCGTCGATCAGCCACAGCACCACGGCGCTTCCCAGCGAGCGGGCCGCCGCGTCGGGTTCGAAGAAGGAATAGACCGCGCTCAGGCCGTCGGACATCCGATCGGCCAGGCAGCCGGCCATCAAGGTGCCGTCCGGCGAGCGGAATTCGACCATGAAGGTGTCGATCGGGCTGTCCTCGATCATCGAACGGTAGTCGTAGAAGCCCATCAGGGCCATGTCGCCGCCGGTATGGCGCGATTCCTGATAGCGCGAGAACAGGCGGAACTGCTCGGCGGTGGCCCGGGCAGGCACCGTGCGCACCGTCAGGCCGGCATTGGCCTTGGCCACCTTGCGCAAGGTCCGGTCGGGCTTGAAGCCGTCGACGACGATGCGCACCGGGATGCAGGCCGAGCAGCCGGGGCAGGCCGGGGTGTAGGCGATGGAATGCGAGCGGCGAAAACCGGCGCGCGACAGGGATTCGTGCAAGATCTCGGCGTCGGGGCCGTTCAATTCGGTGACGATCTTGCGTTCCAGCCGGTCGGCCAGATAGGGGCAGGGCAGCGGCGCCGTGGTGAAGAAGAAATGCGGCCGTTTGAGGGGAACGTGATCCATGCGGTCCGGTCTCGACGAAGCTTAAGGCGGCCGGGGGCTGCCCATGTCCCTCATATGGTGGCGTCGGCGGGAAGTGTCACTACTACGGTGCCGGCCAGCCAATCGTGAAATGTGCGACGCTTGGCGTTGAACAGTGCGACGATCAGAACCAGCCCGCCGGTCAAGGTCACCGAGCCATAGAACGCCACGATCTGGATGATGGCCTGGATCGGGGTCGGGCGTCCACCGAAACCATGCGGGATGGCGCTGATGCTGACCACCCTAAGCCCGAACAGTCGCATCCCGAAGGTCGCCTGGGCCGGCCCGGCGATCAGGCCGATGTGATAGGCCAGCGGCACCAGAGCCAAAACCAACGGCAGCAACGGCAACAACAGGCCGAACGACAACAGACCCAGGAAGATCATGGCGAACCACATCATGCCGGTGATGCCCAGCACGATGCCGGCATCGACGGCATAGGCCATGACGCGGCGCATGGTGACGGCGGAATAGAGTTCGGGGTGGCGCCACGGGTCCGACCAATCCTCGGACGGGACGGCCAGGGGAACCAGGGCGGTCTCGTCGGTCATGTCAGCCCTTGCGGCCGCCATTGGCGGGGGCGGGGCCGGGCTTGGTCGGGGCCGGCTGCTGGCTGGCCGGCAGTTCCGGCGGGCCGGTCAGGTCGTTCTCGCGCAGCAAGATGATGCTGATGCGGCGATTCCTGGGCGCCTTGGGGTCGGCGACCACATAGGGATCGACGTCGGCGCGGCCGACGATGCGGTCGATGCGGGCTTCCGGCACGCCCGAGGCCAGCAGGGCGCGGCGGCTGGCCAGGGCGCGGTCGGCCGACAATTCCCAGTTGGTGTAGCCGGACGGATCGCGGAACGGCACCGCGTCGGTATGGCCGGAAATGGCGATCTTGTTGGGCATCTGGTTGACGATGCGGCTGACCAGATCCAGAAGGGCGCGGGTATGGCCGAACATCGCCGAGCTGCCGGCCGGGAACATCGCCAGGCCTTCCTGGTCGGTGATCTGGATGCGCAGGCCTTCCGGCGTGTTGTCCACCGTCATCGAGCCCTGGAACTGCTTGAGCTCGGGGATACCCTTGACCGCCTGTTCCAGCTGTTCCTTGGCCTTGTCGAACTTCTGCTGCTCGCGCTCGGCCAGCTTTTCCTTGAATTCCTGCTCGTTCATCCCCTCCATCGGCTCGGTGGTGGCGGTGGTCAGGTCCTCGCCGCCAAGGCCGATCGATGGCGGCGGCAGATGCTGGACCAGACTGGGGGACGAGGTGTTCGAGGATTGGGCGCCCTGGCCGATCACCTGGCCGCCCAGGATGCCGCCGGCGCCCGACTGGGACTTCGAGGCCATGGACGGGGCGAAATAGTTGGAGATGCCGGTCAGCTGCTCTTCCGTCACGGCGTTCAGCAGCCACAACAGCAGGAAGAAGGCCATCATCGCCGTCACGAAGTCGGCATAGGCCACCTTCCACGCGCCGCCATGGTGGCCGCCGGCGACCTTCTTGTACCTTTTGATGATGATCTGTTGGCCTTCAGCCATGTCTCGGCCGCCTTACCCGGTCATCAATCGGGCGGAAGGTTGGTGACGGTCTCTTCCAGTTCCTGGAAGGTCGGGCGCAACTCGTCGGGCAGGATCTTGCGCGCGAACTCGACCGACACCTGGGGCGCGTAGCCCTGCATGTGGGCCAGCAGCCCGGCCTTCATCGCCAGGAAATAATAATGGTCGGAATCGAACGCCATCTGCATGTTGCGGGCGAACGGCGCGAAGAAGGCATAGGACAGCAGCACGCCCGAGAAGGTGCCGACCAGCGCCGCGCCGATCAGGTGGCCCAGCACCTCGGGCGGCTCGGTGATCGAGCCCATGGTGTGAATGACGCCCAGCACGGCGGCGACGATACCCAGCGCCGGCATGGCGTCGGACATCAGGTTCACGGCGTGGGAAATCTCGTGATAGTGCTTGTGGTGGGCTTCCATCTCGCCATCGACGATCGATTCGATCTCGTGGGCGTTCGAGGTGCCCAACGTCAAAAGGCGCAGATAGTCGCACAGGAAGGTGCGGCTGTGATGGTCGCCGGAAAACTTGGGGAACTTGCCGAACAGCGGGCTTTCATCAGGCTTTTCGACGTGGCTTTCCAGGGCCAGGTCGCCCTTGGTCTTGGCCAGCTTGAACACCGAGTAAAGCATCGACAGAAGTTCGACGTAATCGTCCTTCTTGTGATGCGGCCCCTTGAAGATGATGGCGAAATTCTTGGCGATGCCGGTAATCGTCGATTTCGGGTTGCCCAGAAGCAGGGACCCCACCGCAGCGCCCAGGATGATGATGAACTCGAAGGGCTGCCAGAGGACGTCCAGATGGCCGCCGCTGGCCGCGTATCCGCCGATCACGCAGGCAATGGTGGTGACGATACCGATGATCGCGAACATTCAAATCCCCAGTTACGGCCCGCGCGGCAAGCCGTTCGATCAGCAGGTTGCCCTGAACAATGCTATAATTCGTTCCCGCTGTCGCGAGTCAACTGCCGATTCGCACAATTTTTCGTCCGCCGGGGTTATGCACACCGCTGCGGACGGATCGGCATTTGACCGATGCGGTAGAACCTTACTAATCTGAAACAGTAGTTCCGCCATTTCCGCCGAGTGTTCCCATGACCGTAGACGACCGTTCCTTCCGCAAGGCCCTCGGGTGCTTCGCCTCTGGCGTGACCGTGGTGACCACCCTGACACCCGACAGCCGCCAGCCGGTGGGGGTGACGGTCAGTGCCTTTTCCTCGCTGTCGCTGGACCCGCCGCTGGTTCTGTTCTGCCTGGGGGCCAAGACCTCCAGCCTGGAAGCCTTCACCAATTTCGGTCATTTCGCCATCAACATGCTGGCCGAGACCCAGCGCGACCTGTCGATCCGCTTCGCCAGCCGGTCCGACGACAAGTGGGCCGGGGTGGACTGGAACGCAGGTAAGTCCGGGGTGCCGCTGATCAAGGGCTGCCTGGCCAGCCTGGAATGCTCGCTGGAAAACAAGATCGACGGCGGCGACCATCTGATTTTGATCGGCCGGGTCCAGTCGATCAAGCATCAGGAGGGCGGGGCGCCGCTGCTCTATTTCCGTGGCGCCTACATGAATTACGGACCGCCGCCGCCGCCGGCTCAGTAACTGGGAACCAGTTCCAACGTCGCCATATGGTCGAGGTGCTGGCCGATGGCGAAGCCGTTGCCGCTTCGCCAAGCCAGCGCCTGGTCGTCGTAATGGCGCGACAGCGGGTTGCCGGCCTGTCCGACCGCCACCACGAAGGTACTGGCCGACAGGTTCGACAGGTCGAACACCGCCCGCAGGCCGGCTCCGTGAACATGCTGGAAGCGACCGGGGGCGAAGGTGCCGCGGTTGACGGTGAAATCGTCGCCGCCGGTCTCGATCTCGGTGCGGCCCAGCCGCGACAGCATCGGGACCGCCGACAGGATCGGGTGGTCGAATACCGCCCGGTGGGCCGAACCCCACCGCCATGACACCACGCTGGCCCCATATTGGCCCGACAGGCGGGCCATGGCGCGATCCAGCGCATTCTGGACCTGCTCGTCACAGGATTCCGCCTTGGCGGTGGTGACGTCGTCGCACCAGTGGCGATGGCGGGTCAGGGCATCGATCAGTACGAATGGGCGGACGGCGCGGAAGTGGGCGAAATCCTCGCCCAGTTCGTCGGCGAACAGGCCCCGCCACACCTCCTCGATCCAGGCGTTGAGGATCAGGGGTTCGGGGCGGTCGGGCTCCATGCGGCCGTTCCACTCGGCCAGCAGACGCAGCGCCTCGTTGGCGCGCGGATCGGCGGTGGTCGGGCTGCCCAGCAGATCGCGCAGTTCCAAGGCCGGCAGCGACACCAGATCGGCCTGGATCGCGCTCATGTCGAAGGTGGTCAGGGCCTTGCGGTCCTGCAGCAACTGATCGATCCGCTCGGCGCGGGCGCCAATGGGCCAGTGGGCGGTGATCAGGAACGGATAGCGCGGGCCGACCACCTGGTTGTTGGCGTTGATCAGCCTTTTGGCCTTGGGGTTCAGGCTTTGCGGCAGCTTGTCGAACGGGATCCAGCCGATCCAGTCGCCGCGATCCGACCAGCCCTCGGCCGGCATGGTGCCGTCGCCGCTCTTGCGCCGGGGAATGCGGCCGGCGGTCATGAAGCCGATATTGCCCTCGACGTCGCCGTACATGACGTTCAGCGCCGGGCTGTGCAGGTCGCCGAGGGCCTGGGTGAAACCGCGCCAATCGACCGCGCGGCCCATCTTGAAGAAGGCCTGGGCGGTCAGGTCGTTGGCCTCGAGCGCGGTGGCGCGCAGGGCGACCATCTGGTCGGGTCGCGCCCCACCGATCAGGTCCGAGATGATCGGGCCGTGCTGGGTTTCGCGCACGGTCATGGTCACATCGGCGGCGTCCTTGACGCGGATGGTCTCGTCGCGGCGCAGGAACGGCCGGGCCTGCTTGCCGACCTGATAGGATTGGCCGTCGGCGCTGGGCTTTTCGATCACCAGATCGACGGTGTCGGCGTGGGTGGTGGTCATGCCCCAGGCGATGCGCCCGTTATGGCCGACCAGATGGAACGGCACGCCGGGAACGGTGCCGCCCGACACCATCAGGCCCGGTGCCTCGACGGTCAGCAGGTACCACAAGGACGGCGCCTGGAACGGCAGGTGGGGGTCGTTGGCCAACAGCGGCTTGCCCGATTCGGTCAAGGACCCGGACAGAACCCAGGCGTTCGAGGCCTGGCGCGGCCGTGCCGCCTCGGGGATCAGGGCCAGCAGCGACTGGGCCGTGGCGGCCGACAGGGTGATCGGGCCGTCGGCGGTGCCCGGCCACAATTCATTCAGTCGCTTGGCCTCCAGCCTTGTCGCCAACTTGGCCCGCAACAGGTCGTCCTTCCAGTCGCCGGCCAACTGCATGGCCATCATCCGCTGCCACACCAGCGAATCGGCGGGCCGCCACGGCTCGGGCTTGGTGCCCAGCAACAGGAATTCCGGAGGCAGGCGATGTCGATGGGCGTCAATCCACGCGTTGACACCCTCGGCATAGGCGATCAGGGCGTCGCGGGTCGGCTTGTCCAGGCGCTCGAAGCTGGCCTCGGCCAGGCGGTAAAGGCCCAGGGTGCGCATGAACTTGTCGGTTTCCACCGCCGGGGCGCCGACCAGTTCGGCCAGCCGTCCGGCACCGATGCGGCGCTGCCATTCCATCTGCCAGATGCGGTCCTGGGCGTGGACCCAGCCGATGCTGAAATATCCGTCACGCACCGAGCGGGCGGTAATGGTCGGCACGCCAATGGAATCGCGCGCCACCTTGGCCGGCAGTTCCAGTCCGTGCACCGGCACCTGGCCGTCGATGCGCGGCAGCGAGCTCATCACCCACACCACCGCGACAGCCACCGTCACCAACCCGGCGAGCATGACGGCATTGGCCAGGTGCTTCCACAGCGGCATCTCGCCCCCGATGAACAATTCGTCGGCATTGGGGGCGGGGCGCTCGTCGGCGGATGTCGGCAAGTCCTGCAAAGCGGACACGGGCTCCGGTCAATTCGGCGGCGGATGGGAAGTGGTAATGCGGCACGCTCACCGGCGCAAGCGAATATCGGAATTTGCGCCGAGCTATGCTATGAGGTCGGGATCAAACTTTGTTCGTCGAGGATTTTATGATCGGAAAGCTGAATCACGTCGCCATCGCCGTTCCCGACCTGACCGCCGCTGCCGCGCTTTACCGCGACACCCTGGGGGCCAAGGTGTCCGAGCCGGTGCCGCAGCCGGCCCACGGCGTCACCGTGATCTTCGTCGAGCTGCCCAACACCAAGATCGAGCTGTTGCATCCCTTGGGGGACAAGTCGCCGATTGCCGCCTTCCTGGAAAAGAACGCCTCGGGCGGCATCCACCATATCTGCTACGAGGTGGAAGACATCCTGTCGGCCCGCGACAAGCTGAAGGCGCAAGGGGCCCGCGTCCTGGGCGACGGCGAGCCGAAGATCGGCGCCCACGACAAGCCGGTGCTGTTCCTTCACCCGAAGGATTTCTGCGGCACCCTGGTCGAGCTGGAACAGGCCTGAGGCGGGCAGGGGGCATCGATGAGCTGGTATTGCGACATCGCCCCCGGCCACCCTGTCCACCAGCCGTACCACGATCTGGAATACGGCTTTCCCCAGACCGACGACAAGGTGCTGTTCGAGCGCCTGACCCTGGAAATCTTTCAGGCCGGCCTGTCGTGGGAAATCACCCTGAAGAAGCGGGCCGGCCTGGTCGCCGCCTTCGAAGGCTTCGATCCCGCCCGTGTCGCTCTTTATGGCGAGGCCGACATCCTGCGGCTGATGAACGATATCCGCATCATCAGGAACCGCCGCAAGATCGGCGCCACCATCGAGAACGCCAAGCGGCTGGTCGCGTTGGCGGCCGCGCACGAATCCTTCGCCGCCTGGATCAAGACCCATCATCCGCTGACCAAGCCCGAATGGGTCAAGCTGTTCAAGAAGACCTTCGTCTTCATGGGCGGCGAGGTGGTCGGCGAGTTCCTGATGAGTATCGGCTATCTGCCCGGGGCGCATCGCGAGGATTGCCCGATCTTTCAAAAGATCGCGCCGCTGGCCCCGGCCTGGATGGATAAGCCCTGAAACGAAGACGGCGGGACCGGTTGCCCGATCCCGCCGTTTCCTGCGTCTCCGCGCTTAGGCGACCCGTGGGTCCCCCAGCGACCTTCCTCCCTAAACTTGAGCCGCATTCCGGGTGCCTTTTGGCTTGTCCCGTGCCCGTCGGCGGGGCTTGGGGCGCAATGTACGCAATTTCGTGACGTACGTCACCCACTTTTTTTTAGATTGTTTCGTGTTCGCGGTCATTTTGGGATTTTCTTGCGCTCGCGCCGGTGGTGCGTCACGATTCCGGGTCTTCGCGTGTTTCAAGAAAGGAACCGTCCGATGTCGTCCGCCCGCGTCCTTCGCCTTGTATCGGCTGTCCTGGTGCTGTCGCCGCTGGCCGCCCACGCCCAGTCGAGCAGCCAGACCATCAAGATCACCAGTTCGGATTGCGCCAGGCTGGTGCGGCACAATCCGTCGGCCGATGTCGCCTATAAGCCGGGCGAGGGGGTGCGCGGCAAGAAGGTCGCCCCGGCCGACCTGCCCGGCAGCGGCAACGATATCGGCAAGCAATTGCTGCCCGAGGTGCTGGAAATCCCCATCCAGATTTCGCCCATGGCCGGCAAGGGCTATGCCACCAACGGCCTGGGCGACAGCCAGACCACGCTCGGCACCGTCAAGTACGACATGAACAAGGGCACCTTCACCCTGAACGGCCAGCCGATGGGCTCGGCCGACCAGCAGGAACTGGCCAATGCCTGCGCCAAGCGGGGGGTGAAATAGCGCATCCCTTGTGTTCGGGGCGGGCTTTGCCTAAAGTCCGGCCCCTGTGTTCGCGCGATTTTCCGAGGATTCCATGCGTCTGTCCCGATTCTTCCTGCCGACCCTCAAGGAAACCCCGTCCGAGGCGCAGATCGCGTCGCACCGGCTGATGCTGCGTGCCGGCATGATCCGTCAGTCGGCGTCGGGCATTTATACGTGGCTGCCGCTGGGCTGGAAGGTGCTGCAAAAGATCGAGCAGATCGTGCGCGAGGAGCAAGACGCGGCCGGCGCCCAGGAATTGCTGATGCCGACCATCCAGTCGGCCGACATCTGGCGCGAATCGGGCCGCTACGACGCCTATGGCAAGGAGATGCTGCGGTTCACCGATCGCCATGATCGCGAGATGCTGTATGGCCCGACCAACGAGGAACTGATCACCCAGATCTTCCGCGACAACGTCAAAAGCTACCGCGAGCTGCCGCAGATCCTGTACCACATCCAGTGGAAGTTCCGCGACGAGGTGCGGCCGCGCTTCGGCGTGATGCGCGGGCGCGAGTTCCTGATGAAGGATTCCTATTCCTTCGACATCGATTTCGACGGGGCCAAGCGGTCTTACGAGGCGATGTTCAACGCCTACCTGCGCACCTTCAAGCGCATGGGCCTGACCGCCATTCCCATGGCCGCCGATTCCGGCGCCATCGGCGGCAACCTGACCCACGAATTCCACGTGCTGGCCGAAACCGGCGAGTCGGGCGTGTTCTACGACGTCGCCTACGAGGAACTGGCCGCCAAGGACGCCATCGACCTGGAAGCCCTGTCCAAGCTTTATGCCGTCACCGACGAGAAGCACGATCCCAACTCGCCCGATTGCCCGCCGGCCGACCGGCTGAAGGTGGCGCGCGGTATCGAGGTCGGCCACATCTTCTATTTCGGCACCAAATATTCCGAGGCCATGGGGGCGCGCGTCGCCGGCCCCGACGGCAATCCGGTCACCGTCGAGATGGGGTCCTACGGCATCGGCGTGTCGCGCCTGGTCGGCGCCATCATCGAGGCCTATCACGACGAACGCGGCATCAAGTGGCCGGAAGCGGTCGCCCCCTTCAAGGTCGGCCTGGTCAATCTGAAGGCCGGCGACGCCGCCTGCGACGCGGTGTGCGAGGATGTCTACGCCAAGTTGGCGGGGGCGGGAGTCGAGGTGCTGTACGACGACCGCGACGAGCGGGCCGGCGTCAAGTTTGCCGACATGGACCTGATCGGCCTGCCGTGGCAGTTGGTCGCCGGTCCCAAGGGCGTGGCGCAAGGGCTGGTCGAGCTGAAGAACCGCCATACCGGCGAGAAGCAGGAATTGTCGGTCGAGGCGGCGCTGGCCAGGCTGACCGCTTAACGCTCCGCGGCGTTTGAGCGGGCCCGGCACGGGCAGCCACGGGCAGAATAGGGGGATTGGTGATGATCTTCGGGGCCTTCGAACGCATGGTGGCGTTCCGCTATCTGCGGGCACGTCGCAAGGAAGGCTTCATCTCGGTCATCGCCGGCTTCTCGCTGCTGGGCATCGGCCTGGGCGTCGCCACCTTGATCGTGGTGATGGCGGTGATGAACGGCTTCCGCCAGGAATTGCTGTCGCGCATCCTGGGGATCAACGGCCATGTCGGCGTCTACGGCCAGGGCATGGCCCTGGTCGATTACGACCCGCTGGCCGACGCCATCCGCAAGATGCCCGGGGTGGTGCGGACCATCCCCACCGTCGAGGGTCAGGTGATGGCGACTTCGCCGGCCGCCGCCGCCGGCGCCATCGTGCGCGGCGTGCGTCCCGACGATCTGCTGGCCCGCGATATCTTCCGCGCCAAGCTGGGCGGCTCGGCCGCCGAGTTCAAGGCTGGCGACGGCGTGCTGATCGGCTATCGGCTGGCGGAAAAGCTGGGCTTGATGGTCGGTGACACCATCACGCTGATCTCGCCCAAGGGCAACGCCACCGCGTTCGGCACCGTGCCGCGCATGCGCGGCTATGTGGTGGCCGGCACCTTCAATGTCGGCATGTTCGAATACGATTCCGGCTTCATCTTCATGCCGCTCGAGGCCGCCCAGACCTATTTCAAGCTGCCGCAGGCGGTGACCCAGATCGAGGTGTTCCTGGACAATCCCGACCGGGTGCCCCAGGCCCGTGCCGCCATCCATCAACTGACCGGCGGCAACGCCCGCATCTATGACTGGCAGCAGGCCAATGCCAGCTTCTTCAACGCCATCCAGGTCGAACGCAACGTCATGTTCCTGATCTTGACGCTGATCATCCTGGTGGCGGCCTTCAATATCATCTCGTCCCTGATCATGCTGGTGAAGGACAAGGGCCGCGACATCGCCATCCTGCGCACCATGGGGGCGACGCGTGGCATGATCATGCGCATTTTCTTCCTGTCGGGCGCCTCGGTCGGTGTCGCCGGCACGGTGGGCGGCACCCTTCTGGGCGTGTGGTTCGCCACCCACATCGAGGAAATCCGCCAGTTCATCCAGGGCATCATCGGGCGCGAGCTGTTCGCCGCCGAAATCTATTTCCTGACCCAGCTGCCGGCCCGGGTCGATTACAACGAAGTGGTGACCGTGGTGCTGATGGCGCTGGGCCTGTCGTTCGCCGCCACCATTTATCCCAGTTGGCGGGCCGCCGCCCTCGATCCGGTGGAGGCGCTTCGCTATGAGTGAGAAGGGGCTGAAACTCAAGGGCGTTCGCCGCTCGTTCCTGCAGGGCAAGGACCGCCTGGACGTGCTGGATGGCGCCGATCTGGCGGTCAAGCCGGGTGAAATCGTCGCCCTGGTCGGGCCGTCGGGGGCCGGCAAGTCGACGCTTCTGCACATCGCCGGGCTGCTGGAACGCCCCGACGAGGGCGAGGTGTGGCTGGGCGGCGAGGCGTGCGGCAAGCTGTCGGACGGCAAGCGCACCACGTTGCGCCGCTCGCATCTGGGTTTCGTCTACCAGTACCACCATCTGCTGCCGGAATTCTCGGCGGTGGAAAACGTCATCTTGCCGCAGATGATCGCCGGAACCGCCAGGTCGGCGGCCAAGGACCGGGCGCTGGACCTGTTGGGCCGCATGGGCCTGGCCGCTCGCGCCGAACATCGGCCCGGCCAATTGTCGGGCGGCGAGCAGCAGCGCGTCGCCATCTGCCGCGCCCTGGCCAACGCCCCCAAGGTGCTGCTGGCCGACGAGCCGACCGGCAATCTGGACCCCCACACCTCGGAATCGGTGTTCGGCGAGCTTTTGAAGCTGGTGCGCTCGACCGGGGTGGCGGCCTTGATCGCCACCCACAATCCCGAACTGGCCGGCCGCATGGACCGGGTGGTCCGCCTGGCCGACGGCAAGCTGGTCGGCGTGTAAGCCCGGTTGCCGGCACGCCTTCCGGTTGGTAGCATTCGCCAGGCTTTAGGGGAGGCGGGAGATGAGGGGTTGGATCGTGGCCATGTTGGCCTTGCTGGTCGGCGTCGCGCCGGCCGGGGCCCAGGAACTGAAGCTGGTCACCGCCCATCTGCCGCCCTTCACCATGGAAGGGACCGACCGCCCCGGCTTCGCCATCGAGATGATGCAGGAAGTGGCGCGCCGCGCCGGCCTGTCGCTTTCGGTCAATTTCCGCTCATGGGTCCGGGCGCAGGCCGATGCGCATAACGGCTCGGGCGTGGCCATCTTGCCGTTGGCCCGGACACCCGAGCGCGAAAACCGCTACACCTGGGTTGGCGAGATGTTCGGTATCGAGGTCAATTTCGTCGATGTCGCCGGCAAGGGCTATAGCCTTGACGCCGCCCGGTCGCTGAACAGCGTCATCGTCCAGGAGGGAACGTCCTTCGTCCACTCGCTGAAAAGCGCCGGCTTCGGCAATCTGATCACCCGGCCCGATACCACCACCAACGGGCGGATGCTGCTGGCGGGACGGGCCGAGGCCTGGTACGTCGCCCGTCTCGAGGCGCTGTGGGTGTGGAAGAACGCTGGATTTCCAGGCAAGCCGACCATCGGGCCGAAGGTCGAGGACGAAAAGCAATGGCTGGCCTTGTCGCCGGGGGCCGACCCGGCCTTGGTCGAGCGCCTGCGCGCAGCCATGGCCTCGGTGATCGCCGACGGCACCCGCGACCGCATCATCCGCTCCTATCTCGAATAGGTCGGCCAAGTCTGCCGGAAAGCATGGACCGGCCCAAGGACAGGCGCGCATAATCTCTTCCGCTGGCCCGCCCCAGCGGCTATCTTCCGGCTGTTTCGTAATGTGCTTAAGGGTTGATCCATATGCCTGAATACCGTTCCCGGACTTCCACCCACGGTCGTAACATGTCGGGTGCCCGCGGCCTGTGGCGCGCCACCGGCATGAAGGACGAGGATTTCGGCAAGCCGATCATCGCGGTGGTCAATTCCTTCACCCAGTTCGTGCCCGGCCATGTCCACTTGAAGGATCTGGGCCAGATGGTGGCGCGCGAGATCGAGAAGGCCGGCGGTGTCGCCAAGGAATTCAACACCATCGCCATCGATGACGGCATCGCCATGGGCCATGCCGGCATGCTGTATTCGCTGCCGAGCCGAGAGATCATCGCCGATTCGGTCGAGTACATGGTCAATGCCCATACCGCCGACGCCATGGTGTGCATCTCGAACTGCGACAAGATCACGCCTGGCATGCTGATGGCCAGCCTGCGTCTCAACATTCCGACCATCTTCGTCTCGGGCGGGCCGATGGAGGCCGGCAAGGTCACCTTCAAGGGCGAGACCCACGCCGTCGATCTGATCGACGCCATGATCAAGGGCGCCGACAAGAATGTGTCCGACGAAGAAGCCATGGCCTTCGAGCGCGAAAGCTGCCCGACCTGCGGCTCGTGCTCGGGCATGTTCACCGCCAATTCGATGAATTGCCTGACCGAGGCGCTGGGCCTGTCGCTGCCCGGCAACGGCACGGTGGTCGCCACCCATGCCGACCGCAAGGAATTGTTCCTGGAAGCCGGCCGGCGCATCGTCGCCATCACCAGGGCCTATTACGAAGGCGGCAATTCCTCGGTGCTGCCGCGTTCGATCGCCACCTTCGAGGCGTTCGAGAACGCCATGACCCTGGACATCGCCATGGGCGGCTCGACCAACACGGTCCTGCACATTCTGGCCGCCGCGCAGGAAGCCGGTGTGAATTTCGGCATGGCCGACATCGATACCTTAAGCCGCCGGGTGCCGTGCCTGTGCAAGGTCGCCCCCAACATCGCCGACGTCCATATCGAGGATGTCCACCGGGCCGGCGGCATCTTCGGCATCCTGGGCCAGCTGGAAAAGGGCGGTTTGCTGCACGGGTCGTGCGGCACCGTCCATGCCAAGACCCTGGCCGACGGTCTGGCCAAGTGGGACATCAGCCGCACCAACGATCCGGCTGTTCAGGAACTGTATCGCGCCGCTCCCGGCGGCGTGCGCACCACCGAGGCCTTCAGCCAGGCCAAGCGCTGGGACAGCCTGGATAAGGACCGCGCCAAGGGTGTCATCCGCTCGGTTGACAGTGCCTTTTCCAAGGATGGCGGCCTGGCGGTGCTGTTCGGAAACATCGCTGTGGACGGCTGCATCGTCAAGACCGCCGGCGTCGATGAGAGCAACCTGACCTTCAAGGGGCCGGCGGTGATCTGCGAAAGCCAGGAAGAGGCGGTGGCCAAGATCCTGGGCGGCGGCGTCAAGGCCGGCGATGTCGTGGTGGTCCGCTACGAAGGCCCCAAGGGCGGCCCCGGCATGCAGGAGATGCTGTACCCGACCAGCTATCTGAAGAGCATGGGCCTGGGCAAGGCCTGCGCCCTGATCACCGACGGCCGCTTTTCGGGCGGGACTTCGGGCCTGTCCATCGGCCATGCCTCTCCGGAAGCGGCCGAGGGCGGCGCCATCGGCCTGGTCGAGGAGGGCGACACCATCGTCATCGACATCCCCAACCGCATCATCAAGGTCGATCTGCCCGATACCGAACTGGAACGTCGTCGCCAGGCGATGGAGGCCAAGGGTGCCAAGGCCTGGAAGCCGGAGGGTCGTGATCGCCAGGTCAGCGCGGCGCTGAAGGCCTATGCGGCCATGACCACTTCGGCCGCCCGGGGCGCGGTGCGCGACGTCAGCCAACTGGATCGCCGCTGATGGCGGGCATCGCCTGGAGCGAGATG
Source organism: Magnetospirillum sp. LM-5 (assembly GCF_902729445.1). Taxonomy (NCBI): domain Bacteria; kingdom Pseudomonadati; phylum Pseudomonadota; class Alphaproteobacteria; order Rhodospirillales; family Rhodospirillaceae; genus Magnetospirillum; species Magnetospirillum sp. LM-5. The sequence continues at coordinate 94,807 of NZ_CACVCE010000004.1, forward strand.
ATGAGTGTCGGCGTCCCTGTCCTGGACGCCGACCACAAGACCCTGGTAGGCCTTGTCAACCATCTGCACCGCTCGATCGGCGATGCCGAGGAATACGCCACGCTGGGCAGCGTGCTGCAGGCCCTGCAGGATTACGCCGATCACCATTTCGCCCGCGAGGAACGGGTGATGGAGGTCTGCCGCTATCCGTCGCTGGACACCCACGCCCGCATCCATCGCCGCCTGGCCTTGGAAGTGCGCGAGCTGAAGACGCGTTACGATGGCGACCGCTCGACGGTGCGGGCCAAGGATTGCCTGGATTTTCTGCATAAGTGGCTGTTCGAGCACATCTGCTCGACCGACATGGATTACCGCGCCTGGGTGGTTGGCCATCCCGAGGCGGCCGGGGCGGCCGAATCGGTCAGCCTGACCGACAGCCGGCCAGGCAAGGCCCAGTTGGACTGGAAGGCCTTGCGGATCCTGGTGGTCGACGACAACGTGAATTTTGCCCAGATCATGCGCACGATCCTGGAAGGGGTGGGGGTGGTCGACATCCGCACCGCCGCCGACCTGGACGGCGCCAAGGCCATTCTGGCCGGGACCGAGCTGGATATCGTGGTGTCTGATTGGCATGTCGGGTCGGAAAGCGGACTGGATCTGGTGGCCTGGATCCGGCGTCAGCCCGAATTGGCCAAGATACCGGTGCTGGTGCTGTCCGGCCACGAGCGGGTGGCCAGCCGCGACGTGGCACTTGCGGCCGGCGCCGATGAATTCATGGAAAAGCCGATTTCGGCCCGGGGATTGCTGATCTGCCTGTCGCGGCTGGCGCGCAAGGGGGGATGATGAGCTTGACCGATCTGGTCGTCGAGAAGGATGGACGCCGGCTTCTGCCGGATTTCGTCCATCCGTTGCCCAACCTGCTGGACATGAGCGCCGAGCAGGTGCTGGACTCCTTCCGCGACAGCCAGCGCACCGACTTCACCGCCATCGTCGCCCAGGCCGAGCGTCCCGGCTCGCCCTTGCATGAAGTGTTCGCCCGGCTGGGCGAAGGCGTGGCGGCCGACAATCCGTTCCACCGGATCGCCCTGTTCAAGCCCGGCGCACTCGAGGATTTGTTCCTCGACCTGCACGACCATGTGATGAGCCATCCGGTGTGGCGTCACCCATTCTTCGTTCGGGTGTTCGAGGGCCGCATCGACGTGCCGCAGGTCATGCGCTTCTCGGTGGCCTATTTCAACCAGATCAAGAACACGCGCCAATGCGTCGCCCTGGCCATCGGTCGCTTCCACGGGCTGATGGACCTGCCGTTCGGTCCGCTGAACGAGCATGTGTCGGAAATCACCCAGATCGCCCTGGCCCAGCTGGTCGCCGACGAATATGGCGTCGGCGTCCATGCGGTCGAGGATTATCCCGACCTGGCCCGTTTGCTGAAGGCGCGCACCCACATCGCCCTGTACCGCCAGATGTTCGCCGGGCTCGGCATTCCCGACGGCCAGCAGGACCGGCCGATGCTGTGGGGGGTGGCCGATAACGTGCTGACCCAGCGCCTGGTTGCCGGCCATCCGGCCTTTTCACCGCTGGAAGCCTTGTCCTCGGTCGGGCTGGGCATGGAGTGGGGCGTCCCGGAATTCTTCAGCCTGCTGCTGGGCGGCCTGATCCGGGTGGCCAGCCGTGAGGGCCTGCCGCTGTCGGCCCACCATCTGGAAGTGTTCATCGCCCATGTCCGCTATGACGTCTTGCACGCGGTGTCGGTGATGCTGGTGACCAGCCTGCATATGAAGGGGGCCAGCGACGCGGGGGTGGTCAAGAACGCCTGCAATACCCTGATGGCCGGGCGCTACGGCATGATGGGCGACCTTTACCGCGACGTGTTCGGCGAGGATTGTCCCGGCTTGGCCGATATCGGGCTGGAACGGCGTTACCACCTGACCGACCGCCGCATCGAATCGGCGTTGCTTGAGGCGCGCGCCACCATCGATCCGTCACGGGTCGAGCAGGGTGCCGATTATCGCCGGCACAAAGCCACGCCGTTCGTCTTCGCCTGATTTATTTCTCGGCGAACGCCTTCTCGATGACATAGTCGCCGATTCCGGCATGGCTGCCCTGGTCGAAACCCTGGGCTTCCAGTTGCTCGATCAGCTCGGTCATCATGTGCGGGTTGCCGCAGATCATTACCCGATCCTCGGCCCGGTTCAGCGCCGGCAAGCCAAGGTCGGCGAACAGCTTGCCGTTGGCCACCAGATCGGTGATGCGGCCCTGGTTGCGGAACGGCTCACGCGTGACCGTCGGATAATACAACAGCTTGTGGCGCGCCTCGGCGCCGAAGAACTCGTTCTTGGGCAGCTCCTCGGTGATGAAGTCGCGGTAAGCCAGGTCGGCGATGTGGCGGACGCTGTGGACCAGGACCACCTGGTCGAAGCGCTCGTACAATTCCGGGTCCTTGATGATCGACAGGAACGGCGCCAGGCCGGTGCCGGTGGCCAACAGATAGACCCGCTTGCCCGGGCGCAGATTGTCCAGCACCAGGGTCCCGGTGGTCTTTTTGTTGACCAGGATGGTGTCGCCCGGCTTGACCTCGGCCAGTCGCGAGGTCAGCGGACCGTTCGGCACCTTGATCGACAGGAATTCCAGATGCTCCTCGTAATTGGCGCTGACCATCGAATAGGCGCGCATCAGCGGCCGGCCGTCCACCATCAGGCCGATCATCGCGAACTGGCCGTTGTCGAAACGAAACCCCGGATCGCGGTTCAGCCGAAGGGTGAACAACGTGTCGGTCCAGTGATGGATATCCAGAACGGTCTTTTCGATGATGTTCGACATGGAGCTGGTCGGTCCCTTGCCTCGGTGCGGTGCAAAAAACTTCTAACAATTATGATAGTCACTCGCAAACATTAAAATGTGGTTTGCGTCAGAAAAAACAAATACACAATGTAAATAAGGGTATTGCCGATCAGGCCAATTCGACCCAGACCGGCGTATGGTCGCTGGCTTTGTCCCTGCCGCGCGGGGCCTTGTCGATGTCGCAGGCGACCAGACGATCGGCCGCCTGGGGCGACAGCAGCAGGTGGTCGATGCGCAATCCCTCGCCGCGCGGCCAGGCGCCGCCCTGATAATCCCAGAAGCTGTAGCGGCCCGGCTCGGGATGCAGGGCGCGGAACGCCTCGGTCAGGCCCAGATGGCACAGCTCGCGATAAAGAGCGCGGCTTTCGGGCCGGCACAGGGCATCGGCCTTCCAGCCTTCCGGGTCGTAGACGTCGGCTGCGGTGGGGCAGACGTTGTAGTCGCCGGCCAGCACCAACGGCCGCCCCTCGGCCAGCAGCGCCTGAGCGCGGTCGATCATCCGGCGCATCCAGCCCAGCTTGTAGTCGAACTTTTCGCCGGGCGCCGGATTGCCGTTGGGCAAGTACAAGGACACCACGCGGATGCCGGCGATGTCGGCCTCGATCCAGCGGGCCTGTTCGTCGGCGGGGTCTCCGGGCAGTCCGGTCGCCACATTGTCGATCGGATGGCGCGCCAGGATGGCGACGCCGTTATAGGATTTCTGCCCATGCACGGCGACACGCCAGCCGGCCGCCTCGAATTCCAGCCGTGGAAACTTGTCGTCGGGGCATTTGATCTCCTGCAGGGCCAGGATGTCGGGCTTGGCGTCGGCCAGCCACTCCATCACATTGCTAAGACGGGCATTGACGGAATTGACGTTCCAGGTCGCAATACGGATGGTCATGCGGGAGACTCGGGGCTTGAAAGGTTCGGCGTCAGTGTTAGCCCATTATCGCCTGGTGGCGAAGGGTCTGTCGATGGCGGCGGTGGCGCTGGCCTGGGCCGGGACGGCCGAGGCGGCACCGGCCTGTCCGCCCCCGATCCAGGGGTGGGAGCGCCCTGCCATCGTCACCCTCGATACCGGCAAGGCTCAACCGGTCTACCGTCACGACCGTACCGTCAATGATCTCAGCGTCGGCGTGCTGCGCCGCCAAGGGCTGACCAACGTTCAAACCCAGCTGCAATTGTCGGTCGAGGTGGAAATCGTCCCGGTTCCGCCGCAATCGGCCTGCTACCGTCTGAAGACCGTCAAGGGGCGATGGCAGATCATCAATATCGAGGTGTTCATCGCCTTCGAGCACCAGCCCGGCAGCTGCAGCTATACCGCCACCCGCGACCACGAGAACCAGCATGTGGCGGTGGCCCAGACCACCTATGATGCGCACTTGCCTGTGGTGACCGCCGCCTTGACCTCGGCTGCCAATCGGGTCAGGCCGTTTCAAAGCGTGCGTGACGACGGCACGATCACCAACAATCTGGTCAAACAATTACAGGCCGAACTGGCGCCGACCTTGGCCGCCTACGAGGCCGAGATCAAGCGCCGCAACGGGGATCTGGATACGCCGGGGAGCTACCGCGAGGTGGCATCGCGCTGCAAGGTCTGGCCAAAGTGAATTCGATCAGCCGAACACGATGACCAGCAGTTCCAGCAAGGCGGTGATGGCTGGGTTGATGACCAGATCGAACAAGTCGATGCGCGTGCCCAGCAGTGAACTGACCGGCGGCAACACCATCAGCAGGCCGACGACGATCAACATGCCATATTGTTCAAGCCGGGCCAGCGGATAGCCCAAGCTGCGCGGCAACAGGCCGACGGCGACGCGGCCGCCGTCCAGCGGCGGGATGGGGATCATGTTGAACACCGCCAGCAGCAGGTTCAGATAAATGGCGTTGGCCAGGTTAAGACGCGCCCAGTCGATGCCGGATTCCGGCAGATCGCCGACCAGGCGGATGGTCAGGATGGCGATGATCGCCATCACCACGTTGGCGGCCGGGCCAGCAGCGGCAACCAGCACCATGCCGAAGCGGGGATTGCGCAGGCGGCGGAAATCGACCGGAACCGGCTTGGCCCAGCCGAACAGGAAGCCGCCGGCCAGCATCAACAGGCCGGGCACGACGATGCTGCCGACCGGGTCGATATGGCGGATGGGGTTGAGCGACAATCGGCCCGCCCGCTTGGCGGTGTCGTCGCCCAGCGCCAAGGCCGCATAGCCGTGCGCGGCCTCGTGGAAGGTGATGGCGAAAATCAGCGGCAGGGCCGAGACCGCGATTTGCTGGACCAGGCCCGCACCGCTCATCATGCCAACGCCCTTTCGATCTCGAGGGCGGCGGCGGCGCGGTCAAATGGCTGGGGCCGCCGCTTGCGCCGCGCGGCCAGGGCGACACGCTCGCGCGCGGTCTCGGTCATGGGCGGCAATTGCTGGGCGATCTCGGCCATTTCGTCCATGTCGCCGTTGCAATGAAGCACCAGGTCGCAGCCGGAATCCAACGCCCGAATCGTTCGCTCGCTGAAACTACCGCCCAGGGCCTTCATGGACAAATCGTCCGATATCAGGACGCCCTGGAACCCGATGATTCCACGAATGATTTCGCCGATGACCTTGGCCGATAGCGTCGCCGGGGCGCCATCGTCGATGGCGGTGTAGACCACATGGGCGGTCATCGCCCACGGCTGGTCGGCCAGGGCCTTGAAGGGGGCGAAGTCGCTCGCTTCCAGCTCGGCCATCGAGGCCGTCACCACCGGCAGGTCAAGGTGCGAATCGACCAGGGCCCGGCCGTGGCCGGGTATGTGCTTGATGACCGGCAGCACGCCTTCATCCAGCAGGCCGTCGCAGACGGCGCGGCCCAGCGCGATGATCCGGGCTGGCATGGTGCCATAGGCGCGGTCGCCGATGACATCGTGGGCGCCGGGCACCGGCACGTCCAGCACCGGGGCGCAATCGACGTCGATGCCCAAGTCTGCCAGTTCGGCCCCGATCAGGCGGAAATTCAGCCGGGCCAGACGCGCGGCCAGGGCCTGGTCGGCCAGATTGGCGAAGGCCATGCCGGTGGGGGCGGCCCGCCAATGGGGCGGGCGCAGCCGCTGGACCCGGCCGCCTTCCTGGTCGATCAGCACCGGGGCATCGGCGCGGCCGACGGACGCGCGCAGATCGGCCACCAGGGCGCGGACCTGATCGGGCGATTGGATGTTGCGGGCGAACAAGATGAAGCCCAGCGGATTGGTCGCGGCGAAGAAGCGGCGCTCCTCGTCGGTCAGCGTCGGGCCGGCGCAGCCCAGGATGGCGGCAGCCGCGATGGCGTTACTTGCGGGCAATGATGCAGCCTTGGTTGCGGGCCTTCAACTCGGTGCACATCTGCTTGGCGGCGGCTTCCGACAGCGGGCCGGCGCGCAGGCGCCAGAAAATGCCCTTTTCGCCCAGCTCGACGCGGACGACGTCGGATTTCAGGGTGCCCAGCAGGTCGGCATTGGCCTTCTGGATGCGCGACCATTCCTTTTCGGCGTCGGGAGCCGAGCGGAGCGCGCCCAACTGGATCAGATAGTCGCCGCCGGCCGGAGCCGCCTTGGTCACCGCCGGAGCCGGAGCGGGCGCCGGAGCCGGAGCCGCCGGCATGGCCTTGGGCAAAATCGGTTCGACCGGCTTGGCCACCACCGGCTCGGGGGGCTTGGGCTTGATCGGTTCGGGGGCGGGGGCCTGCGCCACCGGGGCAGGCGCGGGCGCCACCGGCTTGGGCGTCTCGGCCACCGGCGCGGGGGCGGGAGCGGGGGCAGGGGCCGGGGCTGCGACCTTCGGCGGCGCTTGCGGCTTTTCCGGGGCCGGCAGCAGGCGCTCGACCTTGGAATCCCCCTCGCCGGGTTCCAGGCGTTCGTAGATCAGCTTGTCCTGGTTGGGCACCTGCATGCCGCCGCGATCGTCGGGGCGGATCTTGATGGGCCGCTCGTCGGCCTTGATCACCGGGATTCCCGGTCCCACCGCCTTCTTGCCGCCCATGAAGTGCCAGCCGGCGGCGACGATGCCGCCGACCGCCACCACGGCGGCGACCAGGGTCACGGTGGCGCGCAGGCGCGATCCGGCGCGGGCCTGACGGGAATCGGCGTCGGCGTCATAGCGGGCCGGGATGATATCCAGGATGTCGCGATCGAAATCGTCGCCGGGTCTGTCAGCCATGTCAGCGCATTTCCTCCACCGGCTCGACGCCGAAGATTGCCAGGCCCGACGCGATCACCGCCGCCACCGCCTTCAACAGGGCCAGACGGGCGACCGACAGCTCGCGGTCCTCTTCCAGCAGGAAGCGCAGCTGAACGTCGTCCTTGCCCTTGTTCCACAGGCCGTGGAAGCCGGCCGCCACCTCGGTCAGGTAGAAGGCGACGCGGTGCGGCTCGTGGGCCTCGGCGGCGCTTTCGACCAGACGCGGCCAACCGGCCAGCAGCTTGATCAAACCAAGCTCGGCCGGATCGGTCAAGCGGCCCAAAGCCGCTTTGGCCAACGCTTGGCCCGACAAATCCTGGTCGGGCCACAGGGCGGCGCCGTGGCGGCTCACCGATTGGCAGCGGGCATGGGCGTATTGGACATAGAAGACCGGATTGTCGCGCGACTGTTCCAGCACCTTGTCGAGGTCGAAATCCAGGTGGGCATCGTTCTTGCGGGTCAGCATGATGAAGCGGACCACATCCTTGCCGACCGCTTCGACCAGATCGCGAAGCGTGACGAAGGTGCCGGCCCGCTTGCTCATCTTGTAGGGCTGGCCGCCCTTCAGCAGATTGACCATCTGGCACAGCTTGACGTCCAGGGCGCCCTGGCCCTCGCTGACCGCCTTGACGGCGGCCTGCATGCGCTTGACGTAACCGCCATGGTCGGCGCCCCAGATGTCGATCTGGTCGGCGAAGCCGCGGCGGAACTTGTCCTGGTGATAGGCGATGTCGGACGCGAAATAGGTCCACGACCCATCGGACTTCTTCAAGGGGCGATCGACGTCGTCGCCGAATTGGGTGGCGCGGAACAGCACCTGCGGGCGCGGCTCCCAATCATCCAGGACCTTGCCCTTGGGCGGCTCCAGGATGCCGGTATAGACCTCGCCGCGCTCTTCCAGGAAGGCCAGCGCCGCATCGACCTTGCCGCCCTCGACCAGGCCGCGTTCCGAGGTGAAGACGTCGTGCACCACGCCCAAGGCCGCCAGATCGTCGCGGATCATGTCCATCATCGCGTCCACCGCGATGGGGCGGATGATGGCCAGGCCTTCGGCCTCGTCCTTGGCCTTGAGATCGGCTCCGAAGCGGTCGGCCAGCAATTGGCCCAGGGGCTTCAGATACTCGCCCGGATACAGGCCCTCGGGGATGTCGCCGATGTCTTCGCCCAAGGCCTCGCGATAGCGCAAGTAAGCCGAGCGGGCCAGCACGTCGATCTGGCCGCCGGCATCGTTGATGTAATATTCGCGGGTGACGTCGAAGCCGGCCTTGGCCAGCAGCGAGGCCAAGGCGTCGCCGACCACGGCGCCGCGCGCGTGTCCGATATGCATCGGTCCGGTCGGGTTGGCCGAGACATATTCGACATTGACCCGGTGGTTCTTGGGCGCGCCCGCGCCGTAAGCCGGGCCGGCGGCGACGATGTCGGCCAGCCGCTCGGCCCAGAAGGAATCGGCCAGGCGCAGATTGATGAAGCCGGGGCCGGCGATCTCGACATCGGTGACGGCGGGCAGTTGGCGCAGCTCGGCGGCCAACTTTTCCGCCAGGTCGCGCGGCTTCATGTTGGCGGCCTTGGCCAGCACCATGGCGGCATTGGTGGCGACGTCGCCGTGGGCGGCCTCGCGCGGGGGCTCGGCGGTGACGCGGGCGGTATCCAGACCGGGAACGATACGGTCGACAATGGCGACGATGTCGTCGCGGAAGGCAGCGAAAAGGTTCATGTCTCTCGGTTTCACCAGGGTTGCCGCAGGGCTGCCGGACTGTGCCATCCACGGGCGCGACTGTCCACCTTTGACCGCCGCTTACGGCTTTTCCTGCATGTCGAACAGCCGCCGATGTTCGTCCAGCGCGAAGCGGTCGGTCATGCCGGCGATATAGTCGGCCACCACCCGGGCGGTCTTGGCGGTGCCCGGCCCGTCGGACAGGCGGCGCCATTCGGGCGGCAGGCATTCCGGTTCCGCATGCAGCAGATGAAACAGGTCCTTCACCACCCGGCGGCCCTTGCTGGTCATGCGGTTGACGGTGAAGTGGCGGTACATGTTGGGGAACAAAAACGCCTTCAACGCCCGGTCATTGGCCCGCATCTCGTCGGAGAAAGCCACCAATGGTTCGGGCAGGGCGCGCACATCGGCGGCCGTTTCCGGCTTGTGCTTGTCGATGCGCCGTCTGGTCTCGGCGATGCAGTCCAGGATCATCATGCCGATCATCCGGCGCACCACCTCGTGGATATGCAAGGACAACTCGGCATCGGGGTATTCGGCGGCGACCGCCCGGAACACCGGCCCGACCAGCGGCACGTCGGCCAGGTCGCGAATGGTGAACAGGCCGGCCCGCAAACCATCGTCGATGTCGTGGTTGTTATAGGCGATGTCGTCGGCCAGGGCCGCCACCTGGGCCTCGGCGCTGGCGAAGGTGGCCAGTTCCAAATCGTGGCGGGCGACATATTCGGTGATGGCGCCCGGCAGCACCTTGTCGGGCTTGACCGCCAGCGGCCCGGTCAAGGGGCCGTTATGCTTGACCAGTCCTTCCAGCGTCTCCCAGGTCAGGTTCAGGCCGTCGAACTCGACATAGCGGCGTTCCAGCTTGGTGACCACCCGCAGCGACTGGGCGTTGTGGTCGAAGCCGCCGAAATCGGCCAGCACCTCTTGCAGCGCGTCCTCGCCGGCATGGCCGAAAGGGGTGTGGCCCAGATCGTGGGCCAAAGCCAGCGATTCGGCCAGATCCTCGTCCAGGCCCAGGACGCGGGCGATGGAACGGGCGATCTGCGACACTTCCAGCGAATGGGTCAGGCGGGTGCGGAAATTGTCGCCCTCGTGATAGACGAAGACCTGGGTCTTGTATTGCAGGCGGCGGAAGGCGGCGGAATGGATGATGCGGTCGCGGTCGCGCTGGAACGGCGTGCGCGTGCTGCTTTCCGGTTCGGCATGCAGCCGCCCGCGCGAGGCGCCGGCCTGACAGGCATAGGGGGCGAGGAAGCTGTTCATGCCAGGACACTACAAGCGCGCATCGGCCCATGCAACCGGTTGGACTTTACGGGGCGCATGCCCATTTGGTAGTTTTGGAACAATTCCGCATTCCGACACCGAATTCGAGGTCCGAAAATCCATGTCCAACGTGTCCCTGACCATCAGCGCCGCCGAGCGCGTCCAGTCCCTGATCGCCATCGAAGGCAAGCCCAACCTGATGCTGCGTCTGGCGGTGTCGGGCGGCGGCTGCTCGGGCTTCCAGTACGGCATCACCCTTGACGACAAGGTCAATGACGACGACGTCGTCTCGGAACAGCACGGAGTCAAGCTGGTGGTCGATGAAACCTCGATGAGCTTCCTGGACGGCACCGAGCTGGATTTCGTGGAAGACATGATGGGGGCCAGCTTCCAGTTCCGCAATCCCAACGCCACCTCGACCTGCGGCTGCGGCTCCAGCTTCTCGGCTTAAGCGGGTCCCCTGGCTTTTTCCCGCAGGGTCATGTTATGGTGTGTCATCATGTTGGTGACACAAGATATAGCGTGATCATGCAGGGCGACGTTTTCCAGGCCGACGAACACGGGCCGGCCGAGCAGCCGGGCGAACGGCTGCTGCTGGATCTCGACGGATTCGAGGGGCCGCTGGACGTTCTGCTGGCCCTGGCGCGCGAGCAGAAGGTCGATCTTGCCAAGCTGTCGATCCTGAAGCTGGCCGACCAATATCTGGAATTCGTCGCCCGCGTCCGCCAGCATCATCTGGACCTGGCCGCCGAATATCTGGTGATGGCGGCGTGGCTGGCCTATCTGAAGTCGCGCCTGCTGCTGCCCGAACCCGAGCCCGAGCCGGGCGAGCAGCCGACCGCCGCCGAGATGGCGGAAATCCTGGCCTTCCGCCTGCGCCGGCTGGAAGCGATGCAAAGTGCCGGCACCGCCTTGATGGGCCGGCCGCAACTGGGCCGGCATTTCTTCGCCCGCGGCGAACCGGAAGGAATCGAGGTGGTCACCCGCTCGCTGTACGACGTGCAATTGTTCGACCTGCTGAAGGCCTATGCCGACCATGTGGTGCGGACCTCGGTGCGCACGCTGCATATCGAGGCGCCCGATCTTTATTCGGTCGAGGACGCTTTGCGCCGGTTGGAGCGCATGCTGGGCCGCATGCCCGACTGGTCGGTGCTGTCGTCCTATCTGCCGGCCATCCTGGGCGACCCGTTGAAGATGAAGTCGGCCATCGCCTCGACCTTCATCGCCGCCCTGGAACTGGCCAAGCAGGGCCGGGTGCAGTTGCGCCAGGATGGCGGACCCTATTCGCCGATCTACATCAAGGCCGGCGGGGTGGCGGCATGACCGATCCCGATCACATCCGCCTGGTCGAGGCCCTGCTGTTCGCCAGCCACCAGCCGTTGGACGAGCGGACCCTGGCCGACAATCTGCCACCCGATACCGATGTCGCCGCCATATTGGTTGATTTGCAGCAAGATTATGCAAGTCGCGGCGTCAATCTGGTGTGTCGGGGCGGAAAATGGGCGTTTCGCACCGCCGACGACCTGGCCGGCCGCCTGGCGGTCGAGCAGGTCCAGGCCCGCCGCCTGTCGCGCGCCGCCATCGAGGTGCTGGCGATCATCGCCTACAACCAGCCGATCACCCGCGCCGAGATCGAGGAGGTGCGCGGTGTCGCCCTGTCCAAGGGCACGCTGGACCTGTTGTTCGAGGCCGGCTGGATCAGGCCGCGCGGCCGGCGGCGCTCGCCCGGCAAGCCGCTTCTGTGGGGGACCTCGGACGGCTTTTTGGATCAGTTCGGTCTGGAAAGCCTGGACGATCTGCCGTCCTTGAAGGAACTGAAGGCCGCCGGCCTGCTTGATGCCCGCCCGGCCGCCGACGCCTATGGCAATCGCGCCGTCGATGGCCTGATCCCTGTCGATACCGACGAGGACGAAGCCGAGCCCGAACTGGACCTGCTGGACAGCGAGGACGATGACGAGGTGTTGGGCCTGGCGGAGTAGGGGGCAATCCGGCGTTGCCAATTGCGAGTGATTGGCAATATCCTGGCCAAGCCCGCATGATCCGTGGGGGCATCTTCCTGCTTCGACGGACCGATGGCCGATCTCGACCTTGCCGAAACCTTCCATGATCCCGTCGCGCCGGTGCCGACCGCGCCGGCCCGGCGCTTTTCCGGCTGGAGTGCGGCGTCGCTGGTGATCGCCATCCTGGTCGGTGCGCCGGTTCTGGTGGTGGCCGGGCATCTGTTCGCGCCCTCGGGCGAGGTATGGGCCCATCTGGCCGCCACGGTGCTGGCCGATTACATCGTCAATTCCCTGTGGCTGATGGTCGGCGTCGGCGCCGGGGTGACCTTCGGCGGCGTCGGTGTCGCCTGGCTGGTGACCATGTGCCGCTTCCCCGGTTCGCGCATGCTGGAATGGGCGCTGCTGCTGCCGATGGCCATGCCGGCTTATGTGGTGGCCTACACCTATACCGGCCTGTTGGATTACGCCGGTCCGGTGCAGTCGGGTTTGCGGGCCGTGTTCGGCTGGTCGTCGGCCCGTGATTATTGGTTCCCCGAAATCCGCTCGCTGGGGGGCGCCATCTGGGTGATGACCATGGTGCTGTACCCCTATGTCTACATGCTGGCGCGTGCGGCTTTCCTGGAACAGTCGGTCTGCGTGCTGGAAGCCAGCCGCACCCTGGGGCGCAGCCCGTGGCGGGCTTTCCGCGAGGTGGCGCTGCCGCTGGCGCGTCCGGCCATCGCCGCCGGGGTGGCGCTGGCCCTGATGGAAACCCTGAACGATTTCGGCACCGTCCATTATTTCGCCGTCGATACCTTCACCACCGGCATCTACCGCACCTGGCTGGGCCTGGGCCAGCCGGCAGTGGCCGCGCAGCTGGGGGCGGTCTTGATGGTGTTCGTGCTGGGGCTGGTGCTGGTGGAACGGATGTCGCGCGGCGCCGGGCGCACCCACCACACCACCAGCCGCTGGCGCACGCTGCCGCGCTTTCGCCTGAAAGGCCTGCGCGCCCTGGCCGCGCAAATCTTCTGTTGCGCGCCGCTGCTGCTGGGTTTCCTGGTTCCGGCCGCCACCCTGGCCGCCTGGTCGTGGGAGGTCGGGGCCGACCAGGTGTTCGCTGCCGACTTCGCCGGCCTGGTGACCAACAGTTTCATCCTGGCCGCCGTGGCGGCGGGGGCTGCGGTGCTGGTGGCGGTGGTGCTGGGGTACGCCCAGCGCCTTGATCCGTCGGGCCTGAACCTTGGCGCGGTGCGGCTGGCCAGCCTGGGCTATGCCGTGCCGGGATCGGTAATCGCGGTGGGAACCCTGGTGGCGCTGGGCTTTGTCAATCAGGTTGTCGGATTGATGCTGATCGGCAGCGTCGCCGCCCTGGTCTATGCCTATCTGGTCCGTTTCCTGGCGGTGTCGTTCAATGCGGTCGAGGCCTCGCTGGGCAAGGTCACCGCCTCGATCGAGGCGGCGTCGCGCACCCTGGGCAAAGGCCCGTTCGCCACCTTGTGGCGGGTCCATGTGCCGATCATCCGGGGCTCGCTGCTGTCGGCGGCGCTTCTGGTGTTCGTCGATGTCATGAAGGAATTGCCGGCCACCTTGATCATGCGCCCGTTCAATTTCGACACGCTGGCGGTCCGAGCCTTTTCGCTGGCCTCGGACGAGCGCCTGGCCGATGCGGCGGCGCCGGCCTTGGCCATTGTGCTGGTCGGCCTGGTGCCGGTCATCGGTTTAAGCCGCGCCATCGCCCGTTCGCGCCCCGGAGGAGGAGAATGACCGAAGGAACCGCCGAGACCTGCCCGGCCGGTCTGTATCTCGACGCCATCTCGCATTCCTATGGCGCCCAGCCGGTGGTGCAAGGGGTCACCCTGGCGGTGCCGCCCGGCCAGTTGGTGTGCCTGCTGGGGCCGTCGGGCTGCGGCAAGACCACCACCTTGCGCATCGCCGCCGGGCTGGAGCGGCCGTCCCGGGGCCGGGTGCTGCTGAACTGCCAGACGGTGTCGGGTGACGGGCTGCACCTGCCGCCCGAGGCCCGCAATGTCGGCTTCCTGTTCCAGGATTACGCCCTGTTTCCCCATCTGAACGTCGCCGCCAATGTCGCTTTCGGCCTGGACAAGATGGCCCGCGCCGAACGCGCCCAACGGGTGGTCGAGATGCTGCGCCAGGTCGGCATGGAATCCTATGCCGAGGCGTGGCCGCACCAATTGTCGGGCGGCCAGCAGCAGCGGGTCGCCCTGGCCCGCGCGCTCGCGCCCCGGCCGCGCCTGATGCTGCTGGACGAGCCGTTCTCCGGCCTGGACAAGCGCCTGCGCGATCAGGTCCGCGACGAGACCCTGCATGTTCTGAAATCGTCGGGTGTCTCGACCCTGATGGTGACCCACGACCCGGAAGAGGCGATGTTCATGGCCGATTCCATCGCCCTGATGAAGGATGGAAGGGTGGTCCAGATGGGCACGCCCGAGGAATTGTACCTGAACCCGGAGACGCCGTTCGTCGCCTCGTTCTTCGGCGAGGTCAACCTGATCCCGGTGACGGTCAGGAACGGCGCCGTCGAGACGCCCTTCGGCCCGGTGGCGGCGCCCGATCTGGGCGAGGGCGCCCCGGCCGAGTTGCTGATCCGCCCCGAAGGCCTGACCCTGGTCCCCGACAGCGCCGGCATTGCCGAGGTGCTGGCGTCTCGCATGCTGGGCCGGGTGTCGCTGATCCACCTGAGGGCCGGCGGGCTGCACCTGCATGCCCGCGTGCCCGGTCGTTTCATGCCGGCCGAGGGCACCAGGCTGGCGGTCCGCCTGGATCACAGCCAGGCCCACGTCTACGCCGCCGAGCCGGGAAATTCTTAAGGGGGCGGTTGCTCTTGGCCCGCTCATCTGCGATGATCCGCGCCCACACCTTTTTCACCCTTGGCCTGGGAGATACGTTTCATGGGTAGCTTCAGCATCTGGCACTGGCTGATCGTGCTGGTCATCGTGCTGCTGCTGTTCGGCGCGGGCAAGATTCCGAAGCTGATGGGCGACATGGCGAAGGGCGTCAAGGCCTTCAAGAAGGGCTTGAACGAGGACGAGGACGGTGCCGCGACGCCGGCCGCGCCCGCTGCCGGCTCGCCGCAGATCGACGGACAGGCCCAGCCGAAGCCGGCCGAAAAGGAACCGGCCAAGCACTAGGTTCGGCGTCACGCCGGGCTTGTCGCCGCTGGGGGACCATCGCGCATGTTCGATGTCGGTTGGGATGAGATGGCTTTGGTGGCCGTGGTGGCGTTGATCGTCATCGGCCCGAAAGACTTGCCCGCCGTGTTGCGGCAGATGGGGATGTGGACCCGCAAGGCCCGCGAATTGGCCGGCGAGTTCCAGCGCGGCGTCGATGACATGGTGCGCGAGACCGAAATCTCGGACTTGAAGGCCCAGGTCGAGAAGGCCACCGATCCCAACGCGCTTCGCCGCGAGATCGAAAAGACCATCGACCCGACCGGCGACATCGCCAAAAGCCTGGAAGCGCCCAGCCTGCCGTCGCTTGACGCGGCCCCCACCCAGCCCGAGCCCACGGCCGCCCCGGTCGAAACCCCGTCAAGGCCGCCCGCGCCGTGAGCACCGACGACAAGACCATGCCCCTGCTCGAACATCTGGTCGAGCTGCGCCGCCGGCTGTTGTGGTCGGCGCTGGCCTTCATCGTCACCTTCGCGGTCTGCTTCTATTTCTCGGCCCATATCTACGCCTTCCTGATGGACCCTTACGCCTCGGTGGCGCTGGCCAAGGGCGGCATGCGCCGGCTGATCTATACCGCGCCGACCGAGGCCTTCTTCACCTATGTCAAGGTCTCGGCCTTCACGGCGGCGGTGATCTGCTTCCCGGTATGGGCCGGCCAATTGTGGGCCTTCGTGGCGCCCGGCCTTTACAAGAACGAGCGCCAGGCCTTCCTGCCGTTCCTGTTCGCGACGCCGGTGCTGTTCGCCATGGGCGCGGCCCTGGTGTACTTCCTGGTTCTGCCCATGCTGTACACCTATCTGCTGGGCTTCGAGAATCTGGTGCCGCAGGCCGATGAACTGCCGATCCAGCTGGAAGCCAAGGTCAGCGAATCGCTGTCCTTGATCATGACCCTGATCTTCGCCTTCGGCCTGGCCTTCCAGATGCCGGTGCTGCTGACCCTGCTGGCCCGCGTCGGCCTGGTCACCGCCGCCGGCCTGGCGGAAAAGCGCCGTTTCGCCATCGTGGGCGTGTTCGTCTTCGCCGCCGTGGTGACGCCGCCCGACGTGGTCAGCCAATTGTCTTTGGCCATTCCGATGGTCATCTTGTACGAGGCCTCGATCATTTCGGCCCGCATGGCGGAAAAGAAGCGCGCCAAGGAAGACGAGGACGGCGAGGACGAGGAAGACGAGCCGCCGCCCGAAACCGATTTCAACGGCTAGAGCGGCGCTTGAGCGGCCCGGCACGGGTCAGACATAAGACTCTCGACCGGCCGGGGGCAAGCCCCGGTATTTGCTGATGTGGATGGAATCCGATGCACGATCTGAAGGCGATTCGCGATAATGGGGCGGCGTTCGATGCCGGCCTGGCCCGCCGGGGCCTGGAAGGCCGCAGCGCCCAAATTCTTCATCTCGATTCCGAGCGTCGCCAGGCCCAGACCCGCCTGCAGGAGATGCAGGCCCGGCGCAACGAGGCATCGAAGCAGATCGGTCTGTTGAAGAAGCAGGGCGAGGACGCCTCGGGCGTGATGGCCGACATCGCCCGGTTGAAGGACGACATCACCCTTCTGGAGGCCCAGGACAAGTCTTTGGGCGAGGAAGTCGATACCCTGCTGGCCTCGTTGCCCAACCTGCCGGGCGCCGACGTGCCCGATGGTCCCGACGAGGACCACAATGTCGAAATCCGCCGCTGGGGCACGCCTGCCGCCTTCGATTTCAAGCCGCTGGAACATGATGCCATCGGCGAGACGCTGGGGCTGATGGATTTCGACGGCGCCGCCAAGCTGTCGGGTGCGCGCTTCGTGGTGCTGAAAGGGGCGCTGGCCCGGCTGGAACGCGCCCTGGCCTCGTTCATGCTGGACGTCCAGACCGGCGAGCACGGCTATACCGAAATGAGCCCGCCGACCCTGGTCAAGGATTCCGCCCTGTTCGGCACCGGCCAGTTGCCCAAGTTCGGCGACGATCTGTTCAAGACCTCGACCGGCCACTGGCTGATCCCCACCGCCGAGGTGCCGCTGACCAATCTGGTCGCCGACCAGATCCTGGACGAAGCCCAATTGCCGATCCGCATGACCGCGCTGACGCCGTGCTATCGCTCGGAAGCCGGCGCCGCCGGCAAGGACACCCGCGGCATGATCCGCCAGCATCAGTTCTGGAAGGTCGAGATGGTGTCGATCGCCCATCCCGACCAGTCGGATGCCGAACACCAGCGCATGACCCAATGCGCCGAAACCATCCTGCAGCGCCTGGGCCTGCCCTATCGCACCATCGTCTTGTGCACCGGCGACATGGGCTTTTCCGCCCAGAAGACCTTTGACATCGAAGTGTGGTTGCCGGGGCAGGGCCGCTACCGCGAGATTTCGTCCTGCTCGAATTGCGGCGACTTTCAGGCCCGGCGCATGAAGGCCCGCTTCCGTTCGGACAAGGGCAACCGTTTCGTCCACACCCTGAACGGCTCGGGCCTGGCGGTCGGCCGGACCCTGGTGGCGGTGCTGGAAAACTACCAGCAGGCCGACGGCCGCGTGCGGGTGCCCGATGTGTTGCGGCCCTATATGGGCGGTCTCGAGATCATCGGGTGACGCCATGGGCCCGATCGCCGACCTCGCCAACGCCCGCATCCTGATTTCCAACGATGACGGCATCCAGGCGCCGGGCATCAAGGTGCTGGAAAAGATCGCCCGGGCCATTTCCAAGGATGTGTGGGTGGTCGCCCCCGAGACCGAGCAATCGGCCGCCGGCCACTCGCTGACCATCCGCCGCCCGCTGCGGGTGCGCCGGGTGTCGCGGCGGCGCTTCGCCGTCGATGGCACGCCGACCGACGCCGTTCTGCTGGGCATCAACCATGTGTTGAAGGGCAAGAAGCCCGATTTGATGCTGTCGGGCGTCAATCGCGGCGCCAATCTGGGCGACGACGTCACCTATTCCGGTACGGTGGCGGCGGCGATGGAGGCGACCATCCTGGGGGTGCCGTCCATCGCCTTCTCGCAATTCTTCCATCCCGGCCATCCGCCGCGCTGGTCGACCGCCGAACATTGGGGACCGGAAATCATCCGCCGGGTCGCGGCCATCGGCTGGGAGTCCAACGTGCTGATCAATGTCAACTTCCCCGACGTGCCGCATGCCCATGTCGGCGGCATCGAGGTGACCTGCCAGGGCAAGCGCAAGATCGGCGACGAGTTGGTGGAACGCGCCGACCCGCGTGGGGAATCCTATATCTGGATCGGCGCCCAGCGGGCCGAGGAGACCTCGGTGCCGGGCACCGACATCGAGGCGGTGCTGCGCGGCGCCGTGTCGGTCACCCCCTTATGCGTCGATCTGACCCACCGCCAGACCATGCGCGCGCTGGCGCAGGGCCTGGCCTGAGGGAATGCGCCCGATGGCCGTGGCCGAACCCCGGGTCATCCGTCTGCTGATGGAACTGCGCGGGCAGGGCATCAGCGACACCCGCACCCTGGCCGCCATCGAGAAGGTGCCGCGCGACCGGTTCGTCGCCGAGCCTTTCCTGGATCAGGCCTACGAGAACCACGCCCTGCCCATCGCCTGCAGCCAGACCATCAGCCAGCCTTTGGTGGTGGCGCTGATGACCCAGGCGTTGGAGGTTAACGATCGCATGAAGGTCCTGGAAGTCGGCACCGGCTCGGGCTATCAGGCGGCGGTGCTGGCCCAATTGTGCCGCCGGGTCTATACCATCGAGCGCCACAAGCCGCTGCTGATCGAGGCCGAGGCCCGTTTCCGGGCACTTCGCATCCACAACATCACCGCCAAGGTGGGTGACGGCGCCCGCGGCTGGCCGGAACAGGCCCCCTTCGAGCGCATCATCGTCACCGCCGCCGCCCACGACATCCCGCCGCTGCTGGTCGAGCAGCTGGCCATCGGCGGCATCATGGTCCTGCCGCTGGGCGACACCGATCAGGATCTGGTCAAGGTCACCCGGACCGCCGACGGTATCGACATCCAGCATCTGGGCGCCGTCCGCTTCGTGCCGCTGGTCGAAGGCGTGCCGGGGGGCTGACCCTCACTCCGGCACGAACAAGGCCCCCTTGGCGATGGCCGCCAGCGTTCGCACGGTGACGATGCCGACCACCAGGCTGGCCAGCGCCAGCGTTGCCACTCCCACCGTCGGCCACATCCCATCGGGGGCGTGTCGGCCGTGCTGGATCGCCGCCATGGCCACAGCGTCCAGCGGGAAGGTGAAGGCCCACCACGACAAGGCGAAGGGCAGGCTGACGAAGCGCCTGGTCTTGGCCAGCAGCACCAGGGTTACGAACAGGGCGCCGTTGACCAACACCTGGGCGAAGGGATCGACCGATCCCACCAGTCCGACATAGGCCAGATATCCGACCGCCAGCGGCGGCAACAGGATGAACAAGGTCGGCAGCAGGCGAGGCGGCAGGGCATCGTGGAAGATGACCCGGTAAAGGACGATGGTCATCAGCGGCAGCCAGAACACCATGCCGATGGACAGGAAGAACCAGGAAATCTCGATCTGGCCCAACGGAACCCCCAGGGTCGGCACGATGATGTTGCCGACGATGGGGATGAACCAGGCGGGATTGACGTGGGTGATGTCCTGCTTGTGGACCATCCAGCGCACGATCAGTCGGATGGTCAGGGCCAATTGCAGCAAGGCGCCCGCCGCCCACAGCCAGAAGGACGCGGCCGGCCCATGGGGATGAAGGGCTGCCGCCATCAACATCATGCTGATGGGAATGGTCGAGAAGAAGGCCGAGCGGATCGGGTGGTTGAATTCGCCCACCACCGCGTGGAAATGGCGCAACGCCTTCAGTCCATAGGTCGCAGCCGAGGCCAGGAAGGCCAGGGCGGCCAGGATCAGGACCCCATCCGACACCATGGCGGGGAAACCCAGCAAGGCGTTGGCCTTGCGCCAGGCCAGCCCCAGACCGGCCAGCCCCATCACCGAGGCGAAGATGGTGACGGGAACGTGGGGCAGGACGGGGGCGGCTTGCGGGGCATTCATGGGGTCAGGTCCTCGTCATGTGGTCGAGCAGGCGGCGGATGAAGGCCTCGCCCTGGGCGACTTGCGACAATTCGATGAATTCGTTCGGCTTGTGGGCCTGGGCGATGCTGCCGGGGCCGCAGACCACCGCCGGAATACCGGCGGCGTGGAACAGGCCGGCCTCGGTGGTGAAACTGACCCGGCCGGCCGGGCCGTTGGCGCCGGACAGGTGCCGGGCCAGCAGCGCCGCTTCGTCGTCTTCGCCGGTATCAAGGCCCGCGGTGGTGTTGTATTCGTCGAACATGATGCCGGTGGCGCCGTCGATCATCAGCATTTCCGGCACCAGATCCTGGGCGTGGCCGCGAATTTCCGCCATCAGCGCCTCGGAATCGTGGTTGGGCAGGTTCCGGATCTCGAATTCGAAACTGCACGAGGCCGGCACGATGTTCAGCGCGGTGCCGCCGTGGATGGTGCCGGTATGCACGGTCGAGTAAGGCGGGTCGTAGCCATGGTCGAACGGGCCGTGCTCGCGGATGCGCTTTTGCAAGGATCGCATGAAGGCCACCATGTCGGCGGCGATTTCGACGGCGTTGACCCCGCGGTCGTTCAGCGCCGAATGGCATTCCTTGCCATGGACGTGACAGAGAACGTTTTTTTTACCCTTGTGACCGATGATCACCTGCATCTCGGTCGGTTCGCCGACGATGCACAATTTCGGGCGGACGGAAAGGGAGCCCAGGTCGGAAATCAAACGGCGCACGCCGATACAGCCCACTTCCTCGTCGTAGGAAAAGGCGAAGTGTATCGGAAGCGCCAGCGGGCGGGCGGCGAATTCAGGGGCCAAGGCCAGGCAGATGGCGATGAAGCTTTTCATGTCGGCGGTGCCGCGACCGAACAGACGGTCGTCACGGCGCACGACGTCGAAGGGATCGCCCTCCCAGTCCTGGCCATCAACCGGCACGACGTCGGTATGGCCCGACAGCACGATGCCCGGTAAGCCAGAAGGGCCGATGGTGGCGAAAAGGTTAGCTTTTCGCCTGCTGTCGTCCCAAGTCAGGCGGGTTTCGGCGCCCAACCCCTGAAGGAAGTCTGCTGCAAAGTGGATTAATTGTATGTTTTCCTTGTGGCTGGTAGTGTCAAAACTGACCAAGCGTTCGATCATTTCGATACAGGATGGGGTGATATTCTTGCTGGTCGGGCTCAATGTCGGCCACTCATCGAACAGGGACGGGATGGGGGTCTCGTCAGTATAAGGGGTGTGGGTCGCGCACGACCAGGGGTGAGATCGGATCTTCTCGGGGAGAGATCGAGATTTCCGTATAGCGGGCGAGGGGTATGAGTGATTCCAGTGTCGCCGCCATGGCGGCGAACGACAAAAACGAAAAGCCGTTCAGCTTGAGCGAGCTGTCGACGCTGCGGTCGAGCTTCTTCGATCTCGGCGTGGCGTCTCTGTTCCTGAACGTCTTGGGCCTGGCGATGCCGATGTCGTTGTTGCAGGTCTACGACCGCATCCTGCCCAACAAGTCCACCGGCACCATGGTCTTGCTGCTGACGGCGGTGCTGGCGGCGCTGGCCCTGGAATCGATCCTGAATTTCGGCCGTTCCTACATCACCGGCTGGGTCGGCGCCAAGTTCGAGCACAAGGCCGGCTGCGCCGCGCTCGACCGCCTGCTGATGACCGGTATCGACAGTTTCGAAAAAGAAGGCTCGGGCGTCCATCTTGAACGCATGGGCTCGTTGGGTACGGTGCGCGAGTTCTATGCCGGTCAGGCCCTGCTGACCATTCTGGATCTGCCGTTCGCCATCCTTTACCTGTCGCTGGTCGGCTTCATGGGCGGAACGCTGGTGATCGTGCCGATCATCTTGCTGGTTGCCTTCGGCCTGTCGGCGATGCGCATCGGCACCACTCTGCGCGCCGCCATCCAGAAGCGCATGACCGCCGACGACCGCCGCTTCAATTTCATCATCGAGGTGCTGGGCGGTATCCACTCGGTCAAGGCCTTCGCCATGGAGGCGCAGATGGTGCGCCGCTACGAGCGTTTGCAGGAAAGCTGCGCCGAGGGCTACCACACCGTCGCCTTGCGCTCGGCCGACGCTTTGTCGGTGTCGTCGTTCTTTTCGCAGCTGACCATGATCAGCATCGCCGCCGTCGGCAGCCTGATCGTCATCGATGGCGACATGACCACCGGCGGTCTGGCCGCCTGCTCGCTGCTGGCCGGTCGCGCCATGGCGCCTTTGCAGAAGGCGCTGGGGGTGTGGACCCGGTTCCAGTCCTTCATGCTGGCCCGCGACCGCCTGGCCGGCATTTTCGCGCTCGAGCGCGAGGTCCCGGAAGGGCTGCCGCGCATTCCGGCCATCAAGGGCCGGCTGGAAATGGAAAATGTCAGTTTCCGCTTCGGTGACAAGCTGCCGATGGTGGTCGATGAAGCGTCGATCCGGATCGAGGAGGGCGAGTGCATCGCCATCGCCGGCGGCAACGGTTCGGGCAAAACCACCCTTCTGACGGTGATGCAAGGGGCGTTGCGCCCGACCATCGGCCGGGTGTTGGTCGATGGCGAGGACGTCCGCAACTACGAACCGCAATCGGTACGTGACCAGATCGCCTATCTGCCGCAATCGGGCGTCTTGTTCCAGGGCACCATCTTGCAGAACATCACCATGTTCCGCCCCGAATTCGACGACGTCGCGGTGGAAACCGCCGGCCTGTTGGGTCTGGACGAGGTGGTGGCCACCATGGCCATGGGTTTCGACACCCCGGTCGGCGACGGCGCTTACGACTCGCTGCCGCGCGGCATCAAGCAGCGTATCGCCATCGCCCGGGCCCTGGTCAACAATCCGCGCATCGTTTTGTTCGACGAAGCCAATACCGCCATCGATTCCGCCGGCGACAACTTCCTGCGCGTGTGGCTGGAGCGGGCCAAGGGCAGGCGGACCCTGGTCCTGGTCACCCCACGCCCGTCGATGGTCAAGATGGCCGACCGCGTGTTCGATCTGGAAAACGGTCGCCTTACTCCGCGTGCCCCGCGTGAGCCGCAGGCGCCGCCGGCCTTGCTGGGGCAGGGGGGCGGCACGCCATGAACCGCCTGGCTCCCGTGCAGGCGCAGCCCAAGGCCAGCGCCCAGGCGATCGAGGCCTATGAAGCCCATCTGGCACAAAGCGCGCTGGGTGGTTTCGTCGCGGCGTCGGACCTGGCCGCCTGTCTGTTGCCGCTGTTGAAGGCGCTGAATTGGAAGGGCAACCCCCGCCACGTCGCCGAATCGCTGCCGCACTTCGCCAACGACCTGGATTTGACCGGCCTGCGCAACGTCATGGCCAACCTCAATTATTCCAGCCGTCCGGCCCGGCTGCAGATCGCCGACCTCGACCAGCGCTTGCTGCCCTGCCTGTTCCTGCCCGACAATGGGCCGGCCCTGGTGGTCCGGGCACTCGAGGACGGCGTCGCCGAAGTGTTCGACAGCCAGGCCGGTACCATCCGCAAGACCGAGGACATCGAGGCCCCCGGCACCGTCTATTTCTTCACCCCGATCGCCGATCCCGGCCCGTCCCGCGTCGGCTGGTTCCACACCATCCTCGACCGCTTTCGGCCGCTGTTCTGGCAGGCCTTTTTCGTGACCTTGTTCCTGAACGTCATGGCCTTGGCCACGCCGTTGTTCGTGATGTCGATCTACGACAAGGTCATCGCCACCAGCTCGATGCACATGCTGGTGGCCTTTTCGATCGGCGTCACCCTGGCCCTGATGTTCGATACCATTTTGCGGACGGTGCGCGCCCGGGTTCTGGCCTATATCGGCGCCCGGCTCGACAACATCATGGGCAACAACATCTTCCAGCACATCCTGGCCTTGCCGCCCGGCTTCACCGAACGCGCCACCATCGGTGCCCAGGTGGCCCGCATCAAGGATTTCGAATCGGTGCGCGAGTTCTTTACCGGGCCGCTGGCCACGGTATTCATGGAACTGCCCTTCGCCTTCTTCTACTTCGCCATCATCTTCATGTTGGGTGGGGTATTGGCCCTGGTGCCAGTGATTTCCACCATCTTGTTCATCGTCGGCGGCTATCTGGTGTTGCCGGTGGTGCGCAAGAATGTCGGCATCGCCGGCCGCGCCGCCTCGCGCCGCCAGGAATTCCTGGTCGAGACCCTGGGCAAGATGCGGGCGGTCAAGCTGTCGGCCGGCGAGCACAATTGGGTCAAGCGCTATCGCGAGATGAGCGCGCGCGCCGCCTATGGCGGCTTCAAGAACGGCGTGTTCGCTTCCGCCGTGATGACCGGCTCGAACGTTTTGATCGTCAGTTCGGGCATGGCGACCATCGCCACCGGCGTCATCGGCGTCATCGACGGCTTCATGACCACCGGCGGCCTGATCGCCGCGATGATGCTGGTCTGGCGGGTGCTGTCGCCGTTGCAGACGGTGTTCACCCTGATCCAGCGCGTCGAGGCGGTGCGCGGCTCGATCAACCAGATCAACCAGCTGATGAACCTGAAGCCCGAGCGCGATCCCCGCGCCATGGTGGCGCCCTTGAAGAACCTGAAGGGGCGGGTATCGTTCCAGCGCATCAGCCTGCGCTATACCAACGACGCCGACCCGGCCCTGGTCGGCGTGTCGTTCGACATCGAACCGGGGGAAGTGGTGGCGGTGACCGGCCGCAACGGTTCGGGCAAATCGACCATCATCAAGCTGATCCTGGGCCTATACTCGCCACAGGCGGGCTCGATCAAGATCGACAGCGCCGATCTGCGCCAGATCGACCCGATCGAGCTGCGCCACGCCGTCGGCTATGTTCCCCAGGTGTGCAATCTGTTCCACGGCACCATTTCGCAGAATCTGCGCCTGGCCCATCCGACCGCCACCGACGCCGATATCCGCTGGGCCTGCGAACTGGCCGACGTGTGGGATGAAATCATGGCCCTGCCGCGCGGCCTGGACACCCGCGTCGGCGACGGCACCATCGACCATCTGCCGACCAGCTTCGTCCAGAAGCTGTCCCTGACCCGCTGCTACCTGAAGCGCAGCCCCTTGATGCTGTTCGACGAGCCGGTCAACGGTCTGGATTTCGAAGGCGATCGCCAGTTCATGCAGGCGGTCGACTTCTTCCGTGGCCAATCGACGGTGATCATGGTCACCCATCGCCCCAGTCACTTGCGGTTCGCCGACAAGATCCTTGTTTTCGATGGCGGTTACCTTCGCCTGGCCGGTCCGGCCGACGAGGTGCGTGCCCGCATTCCTCCGGATTTGATCTGACATGAGCAACCAAAGCCTGGTCAAAGTACCCGAATCCGACACGACACCGGCCAAGGCCGGCGGCGGCGGACCCGCCGTCAAGCAGTCGAGCCGGGTGTCTCGCCATCTGGCCCAAGCGGTCCAACTGGAGGAAAGCGGCACCACGCCGCTGGTGCGCTTCACCATGCTGATGGCCGCCCTGGCCTGCCTGTTGTTCATCGCCTGGTCGGCCATCACCCGGGTCGAGGAAGTGGCTGTCGCCGAGGGCGAGATCGTCCCGTTGGGATCGACCAAGACCATCCAGCATCTGGAAGGCGGCCAGGTCGAGGAAATCATGGTCAAGGAAGGCCAACTGGTCGATGCCGACCAGCCGGTCATCAAGTTGTCGCCGGTCCAGCCGATGGCGGAACTGGAACAGACCCGCGCCCGCGAGATGACCCTGTTGCTGAAATCCGAGCGGCTGCGCGCCTTCGTCGAATCCCGCCGTCCGGATTTCAGCTTCGCCGGCCCGCAATACGCCTCGCTGGTGGCCGACAATACCAGCATCTTGCAGGCGCAGACCCAGTCGCGCGAAACGGCGCGTTCGATCATCTTGTCGCAGATCGAACAAAAGCGCTCTGACCTCCGTTTGCTGGAAAACCAGCAGAAAAGCATGCGTGAACAGGTCCAGGCCCTGGCCGACGAGATGAAGATTCGTGACCAGCTGGTGGCCAAGGGTCTGGTCACCCGCATCGCCCATCTCGACACCAAGCGCGAACTGGCCCGGGCCGAGGGCGAGTTGGCCCGTATCCTGGGCCAGGCGGTCTCCGCCCGCGAGGCGGTGCAGGAAATGGAACGCCGCCTGATCGACAGCCAATCGACGCTGCAAAAGGCGGCGATGGACGAAATGGGCGTGGCGATCGCTGAACTGGCCCAGGTTCAGGAAACCATCTCGCGCCTGGAAGACCGCGTTCATCGCCTGGTGGTGACCGCACCCAACCGCGGCTATATCAAAGGCTTGACGGTCAAGAATGCCGGCGCGGTGATCCAGCCGGGCGGGCTGATCGCCGAATTGGTCCCGGCCGACCTGGAATTGCGTGTCGATGCCAAGATCACGCCAAAGGATATCGGCCACGTGAAGCTGGGCCAGAAGGTCAAGATCAAGGTCAGCACCTATGATTTCGCCCGCTATGGCTTCATCTGGGGCGAATTGTCGCGAATCTCGGCCTCGACCTTCCTGAACGAAAAGGGCGAGCCCCATTACAAGGCGCAAGTGACGCTGTCGAAGAACTATGTCGGCGAAGATCCGGCCGTGCACCTGGTCACCCCGGGCATGACCGTGATGGCCGAAGTCATGACCGGCGACAAAACCTTGCTGCAATACATGCTGAAGCCGATCTTCACCCAGTTGCAGCAATCCTTCCACGAACGGTGATCGCGTGGCGATCCCGATTGCAAAGGCGCTTGCGCTCGGCCATGCTCCGGCCGACGCAAGCGTGAAGGATCCCCGATGACCGAGCCGAACAGCGCCGAGACCCGTCCAGACGAGACGCCGAAGCCAAAAGGCTGGCATCTCGGGGTGATGGCCCGGCTCAGGGCCTATTTCTTCGCGGGCATCCTGGTGACCGCGCCGGTTTCCATCAGCTTCTACCTGGCCTGGCAGTTCATCAAGTTCATGGACAACCAGGTGGCGCCGTTCCTGCCGCCGACCTTTCATAACCTGATCTGGGACATTCCCGGTTTCGGCCTGGTGATGGTGGTGGTCGGGCTGACGGTGACCGGCTTCCTGACCGCCGGTTTCGCTGGCCGGCTGATCGTCCGCATTTCCGATTTCGTGCTGGCGCGCATGCCGGTGATCCGCTCGATCTATTCGGCGGTCAAGCAGATCTTCGAGACCATGCTGGCCCAGAAGGCCAACGCCTTCCGCGAGGTGGCGCTGATCCAATATCCGCGCCCGGGCGTCTGGACCATCGCCTTCATCACCGGCACCACCGCCGGCGAGGTCAAAAGCCATTTCGACCAGGAGATGGTCAACGTCTACGTGCCGACCACCCCCAATCCGACCTCGGGCTTTTTGCTGTTCCTGCCGCGCGCCGATCTGCGCGTGCTGAACATGTCGGTCGAGGACGGGCTGAAGATGGTGCTGTCGACCGGCATCATCGTGCCGGAATGGCATGGCGGCGAGGATCAGCCCGAGCTGCCTATCCGGACCTGAGCGTCCGGATCGCCGCGTCGCGCTCGAACAAATACAGCAACACCCGCAGCGCCTGGCCACGCTGAGCCGACAGGTCGGGATCGCGGTCTAAGATCAGCTTGGCATCGTCGCGGGCGGCGGCCAGCAATTCCCCGTGCACCGCCAGATCGGCTGCGCGAAATTCCGGCAGGCCGCTTTGCCGGGTTCCCAGGATTTCGCCGCCGCCACGCAGGCGCAAATCTTCCTCGGCGATGACGAAACCGTCCTCGGTGGCGCGCATGATCTCGAGCCGGGCCTTGGCCGCCTCGGATAGCGGGGTCTCGTACAAAAGCAGGCAGGACGAGGCGCCCGAGCCGCGCCCGACCCGCCCGCGCAACTGGTGCAACTGGGCCAGGCCGAAACGCTCGGCATGCTCGATGACCATGATGGTCGCCTCGGGCACATCGACGCCCACCTCGATGACGGTGGTGGCGACCAGGATGTCCAACTCGCCGGCAGCGAAGGCGGCCATCACCTTGTCCTTGGTCGGCCCCTTCATGCGACCGTGCACCAGCCCGACGCGGGGGCCGAACACGTGTTCGAGGTGGCGGTGACGGTCCTCGGCCGCCGCCAGATCGGAATTTTCCGATTCCTCGACCAGCGGGCAGACCCAATAGATGCGCGCACCGGCGGAAATCGGCCGGCGCAAGCCGGTGACGATCTCGTCCATGCGCGAAGCCGGCAGGACCCTGGTGTCGATGGGTTGGCGCCCCGGCGGCTTCTCGTCCAGGCGCGACGCCTCCATGTCGCCATAGGCGGTCAGGACCAGGGTGCGGGGAATGGGGGTGGCGGTCATCACCAGCACGTCGGTCCCGCTGCCCTTGGCGGCCAGGTCCAGGCGCTGCTGCACCCCGAAACGATGCTGTTCGTCGATGATGGCCAGGCCCAGATCGTGAAAGGCCACATCGTCCTGGATCAGCGCATGGGTGCCCAGGATCAGGTTGATCGCGCCCGACTTCAGGTCGGCCAGGATCGCCTCGCGGGCGCGGCCCTTGTCGCGTCCGGTCAACAGCGCGATCCGCAGCCCGGCGGCCTGGGCCAGCGGTGAGATGGTGGCGAAGTGCTGGCGGGCCAGGATCTCGGTGGGGGCCAGAAGTGCTGCCTGGGCGCCGGCCTCGATGGCGGCCAGTGCGGCGAACAGCGCCACCACCGTCTTGCCGCTGCCGACGTCGCCCTGCAGCAGCCGCAGCATGCGAAACGGCTTGGCCATATCGGCTTCGATCTCGGCCAGGGAACGGGCCTGCGCCCCGGTCAGGCGGAAGGGCAGGGCCGCGGCGACCTTGGCCCGCAGGCTGCCGTCGCCTTGCAGCGCGCGCCCCTTCACCTTGCGCATGTGGGCGCGCACCATGGCCAGGGCCAATTGGTTGGCCAGCAGTTCGTCGTAGGCCAGTCGGCGACGCGCCAGAGAATCGGCACCGATATCGGCCTCGCTTGACGGCTGGTGCAGGCAAGCCAGGGCCGGCTTCCAGTCGGGCCAGGCCTGGCGCTGCTTCCAGGCGGCGTCCAACCATTCCGGCAGGTCGGGCACGCGATCCAGCGCGGCCTTCACCGTCTTGGCGACCATCTTGGCGGTCAAGCCGGCGGTCAGCGGATAGACCGGTTCCACCCCCATCACGCTGTCCTTTTCCGCCAGGGGGACGATATGGTCGGGATGGGTGATCTGCACCTCGTTGTTGAAATGCTCGACCATGCCGCTGACCACCCGCCATTCGCCGTCGGGCAATTGCCGGCGCAACCAGTCCTCGCGACCATGGAAGAACACCAGGGTCACGAAACCGGTCTCGTCGAAACAGCGGACCCGATAGGGCCGCTTGGGCGAGGCCGAGGGGAAATGCGCCTCGACCCGGACGGTCAGGGTGGCGATCTTGCCGGCCGGGGCGGCGGCCACTTTTGGGGTGTGGCTGCGATCCACCAGACCGGCCGGCCAGTGCCAGATCAGGTCGCCGACCCGCTCGCCCACCAGGCGCTGATAAAGCGGGGCTAGCCGGGGGCCGATGCCGGGCAGGGTGGTGATCGGGGCGAAAAGCGGGTTCAGAACCGAGGGGCGCATGGGGGAAATGACAGGATGGCGGCTGACAGGGACGGGATAAGGTTCTATATCCTAGCCGCATTCGCCCGCACTGTCGCCGCATCAACAAGGTCGAATGATGGATTCACGATTGAAGCGCCTGGCCTTCCGCGCCCACCATATGGGCTCGAACGAGAACGACATCCTGTTCGGCGGCTTCGCCGAGCGCTACCTGGCCGGGCTGTCGCCCGAGCAGGTCGATCGCTTCGAGGCCCTGCTGGCCGAGACCGATAACGACCTGTTCAACTGGGTCACCGCCAAGGAGCCGGTGCCCGAGCGCCTGGACCATGACGTGATGGCCATGATTAAGAAATTCGTTCAGGAAGAAGCGGCAATCACTTGATTGAATTCGATAAACTTTCTCTCAATGCCGTGATCGGCGGCGCCCCCGAGGGCGCCGATGCGCTGGCGCTGACCCAACTGGCACAGGCCAGCCGGGGACGTGACGTCTTGTTCGTCGCCCGCGATGACGGCCGCTTGGCGCGAATGGCCGAGGCGCTGTCCTTCTTCGCCCCCGACCTGAATGTGATCGAGTTCCCTGCCTGGGATTGCGTGCCCTATGACCGCGTCTCGCCCAATGTCGACGTGGTGGCCCGGCGGATCGACGCCCTGGCCCGGCTGGCTGCCGGCACCGGCGGTGGCCGTGTGGTGCTGACCACCATCGCTGCCGCCTTGCAGCGCGTGCCGATGCGCGAGGTGCTGGAAGGGGCGACCTTTGCCGCCACCATCGGCGACCGTATCGACCTGGCGCGGGTGGTGACGTTCTTGAACCGCAACGGCTATGTCCGTGCCGACACGGTGATGGAACCGGGTGAATATGCCGTGCGCGGCGGCATCCTCGACCTGTTCCCGCCCGGCACGCCCGAGCCGGTTCGGCTGGATTTCTTCGGCGACGAGCTGGAATCGATCCGTTCGTTCGACCCGATGAACCAGCGATCGACCGGCACCTTGAAGACCTTTGCGCTGGCCCCGGTCAGCGAGGCCTTGCTGGATGAGGCCTCGATCGCCCGCTTCCGTTCCAGCTACCGCGAGATGTTCGGCATCGTCTCGGGGGCCGACCCGCTGTACGAATCGGTGTCGAGCGGCTTGAAGTTCAACGGCATGGAACATTGGCTGCCCTTGTTCCATGACGGGTTGGACACATTGTTCGCCTATCTGCCCGATTGTCTGACGGTGCTGGACCACCAGACCAACGAGGCCAGCGACGCCCGTTGGGCGCTGATCTTGGAATATTACGACGCCCGCTGCACCCTGATCCGGGCCGGCACCGCCGATTCCGGCATCGTCTACCACCCGATCGCGCCGCCGCTTCTTTATGTCGAGAAGGACGAATGGGCGCGCCTGTTGGCGGCTTCCGGCGCCATCACCTTGTCGCCCTTCGTCGGCGATGATGGCAGCCTTGATTTCGGCGCCCGCGCGGGCCGCGATTTTGCCGATATCCGGGCCATGCCGGGCGCCAACGTCTACGAAGCCTTCCGCGATCATGCCGAAAACTTGGCCAAGGCCGGCCAACGCGTGGTGCTGGCGGCCTGGTCTGCCGGCTCGCGCGATCGCCTGGGCCATGTGCTGGCCGACCACGGCATGAAGATCGAAGCGGTCGAGGACTGGAACGCGGCGCAAGCGGTGCCGAAGGGCGCCATTGCGATGGCGGTGCTGGGCCTGGATCATGGTTTCGTCGCACCCGGCCTGGCGGTGCTGACCGAACAGGACCTGCTGGGCGACCGTCTGGCCCGGCCGGCCCGCAAGAAACGCAAGGGCTCGCAATTCCTGGCCGAGGCCTCGGCCCTGGCCGAGGGCGATCTGGTGGTCCATGTCGAGCACGGCATCGGCCGCTATGACGGGCTGGAAACCGTGCAGGTCGGCGGTGCCCCTCATGATTGCCTGCGGGTGGTCTATGACGGCGGCGACAAGCTGTTCGTGCCGGTGGAAAACATCGACGTCCTGACCCGGTTCGGTTCGGACCAGTCGGGGGCCGCGCTCGACAAGCTGGGCGGCGTCGCCTGGCAGCAGCGCAAGGCCCGGCTCAAGAAGCGCATCCGCGACATGGCCGACCAGTTGATCGCCGTCGCCGCCGAGCGGCAGTTGCGCCGCGCCGACGCCCTGACCCCGCCGGAAGGTTTGTGGGACGAGTTCTGCGCCCGTTTCCCCTATGCCGAGACCGAGGATCAAAGCCGGGCCATCGAGGATTCCATCGCCGATCTGGGCTCGGGCCGGCCGATGGACCGGCTGGTGTGTGGCGATGTCGGCTTCGGCAAGACCGAGGTGGCGCTACGCGCCGCCTTCGTCGCCGCCATGGCCGGCATGCAGGTGGCGGTGGTGGTGCCGACCACCCTGTTGGCCCGCCAGCATTACCGCAATTTCGCCAATCGTTTCAGTGGATTGCCGGTGCGGGTCGAGCAATTGTCGCGCCTGGTGACCGCCAAGCGGGCCGGCGAGGTCAAGGCCGGCATGGCCGACGGCTCGATCGACATCGTCGTCGGCACCCATGCCGTGCTGGCCAAGGCGATCACCTTCAAGCGCCTGGGCCTGTTGATCATCGACGAGGAGCAGCATTTCGGCGTCGCCCACAAGGAGCGCCTGAAGCAGCTGAAGTCCGACGTCCATGTGCTGACGCTGACCGCCACGCCGATCCCGCGCACGCTGCAACTGGCGCTGACCGGCGTCAAGGAAATGAGCGTCATCGCCACGCCGCCGGTCGATCGGCTGGCGGTCCGGACCTTCGTGCTGCCGTTCGACCCGGTGGTGATCCGCGAGGCGATCCTGCGCGAGCGTTATCGCGGCGGCCAGGTGTTCTTCGTCTGCCCGCGCCTGGCCGACATCGATCGGGTCGCCGAGCGACTGGCCAAGCTGGTGCCCGAGGTCAAGTGCGCCATCGCCCATGGAAGGCTGACGCCCACCGAGCTGGAAGAGGTGATGACCGCCTTCGGCGACAAGCGCTATGACGTGCTGCTGTCGACCAACATCATCGAGTCGGGCCTGGACATGCCCGGCGTCAACACCTTGATCATCCATCGCGCCGACATGTTCGGCCTGGGCCAGCTTTACCAGCTGCGCGGCCGGGTCGGGCGCGGCAAGCTCAGGGGCTATGCCTACCTGACCCTGCCGACCGAACGGGTGCTGTCCAAGGCCGCCGAGAAGCGGCTGCAGGTGATGCAGGCGCTCGACACCTTGGGGGCGGGCTTCCAGCTGGCCAGCCACGACCTCGATATCCGCGGCGCCGGCAATCTGTTGGGCGAGGAACAATCCGGCCATATCCGCGAGGTCGGCATCGAGCTTTACCAGCAATTGATCGAGGAAGCCGTCGCCGCCGCCAAGGGCGGGGAATCGGGGCCTGCCGCCGACGATTGGTCGCCGCAGATCGCGGTGGGGACCTCGGTCCTGTTGCCCGAGAGCTATGTCCAGGACCTGTCGGTACGGCTGTCGCTTTACCGCCGGATCGGCGGCCTGGCCGACCGCGAGGAAATCGACGCCTTGGCGGCCGAACTGGTCGATCGCTTCGGCAAATTGCCGCCCGAGGTGGAAAACCTGCTGGAGGTGGTGGCGGTCAAGGCCCTGTGCAAGAAGGCCGGCATCGAGAAGGTCGATGCCGGGCCGAAGGGCGCGGTGGTCACCTTCCGCGGCAACACTTTCGCCAACCCGCTGGGACTGGTCAAATATATCAGCCAGCAGGCCGGCACCGCCAAGATGCGCCCCGACCACAAGGTGGTGTTCATCCGCGATTGGGACGATCCCAAGCGCCGGGTCGGTGCAGTGCAGAAATTGGTGGCGAAACTGGCTGAAATCGCCGCCAGTCAGGGCTGACCGATCAAGACAATGCCGCTTCGGCCTCGGATTCGCGGGCGATGTCGATCAGGCGCAGCAAGATATCGGGCTCCTGCGCGCCGGCCAGGGCGTAAAGTCCGTCCAGAATCATGCACGGAACGCCGTTGACCCCCTGACGGTGGGCGCGCGCGTTCTCGTTCAGCACCGACGAGATGTCGGTGTCCGACCGCAGGAACGTCTCGAGTTCGGCTGCCACCAGGCCGACCTTTTCGCCGATGGCCACCAGTTCCGAGATTTCGCCGATGTCGATTCCTTCACAGAAATAGGCGTGGTAGATCGCCTCGACCGTTTCGGCCTCGCGGCCCGAGCCGGTGGCGAAACGGATCATGCGATGGGAATTCAAGGTATTGGGCGCCCGGGTGATGCGGTCGAAGGCGAACTGGATGCCTTCCGATTCGCCGGCAGTGGCCACGGCGGTATGAATGCGCTGCACCCGCGCCGGGCCGCCGAACTTGCGGTCGAGATAGGTCTTGCGGTCGATGCCTTCGGCCGGGATGTCGGGGTTCAGCAGGAAGGGTCGCCAGACGATCTGTACGCGCGCACCGGGCCTTTGCGCCAAGGCACGCTGGAAGCGGCGCTTGCCGACATAGCACCACGGACAGACCGTGTCGAAGATGAAGT
Source organism: Magnetospirillum sp. LM-5 (assembly GCF_902729445.1). NCBI lineage: Bacteria > Pseudomonadati > Pseudomonadota > Alphaproteobacteria > Rhodospirillales > Rhodospirillaceae > Magnetospirillum > Magnetospirillum sp. LM-5. The sequence goes on from NZ_CACVCE010000004.1 coordinate 128,811, forward strand.
CGACTCTCACGGCTGGCAGCCTATCACAACAAGGGGCCGAACCCCAAAATCTAGCTGCGCTTGGCGCGTTCCAGCAGCGAGGTGACATCGTCGTCCTCGCGAACGTCGGTGCTGCCGACCTGGACCCACACCTTGACCGGCTGATAGACGTCGCGCACCGCGAAGTCGGTATAGGCCAGGACGCCGGCGATACGGTGCATCACCACCTCGGCCTCGCCCAGCGGGGTGTCGGGCAGGACCACGCAGAACTCGTTGGGCTTGGTGGCGGCCGTGATGTCCTCGGCGCGCAGCAGGCCGGTGATCCACTGGCCCAACTGCTGGGTCAGGTGCAAGGCGGCGTCGTCGCCGAACTGACGGCGGACTTCGTCGATGTTGGGGGCCGAGAAGAACACCACCGACAGGTGGCGGCCTTGCGACTTGGCCGCTTCCAGGCGGCCAGCCAGATAGGATTCCAGGAAGGCACGGCCATAGGCACCGGTGACCTCGTCACGGGTGGCGGTCTGCAGGCTGTCGTTCATCGCCGAACGGATGGCCCAGCGCAATTGCTGGCGCCGGACCAGGGTGACGATGACCGAGCGCAGGATCGCCGGATCGGTCGGCCGCGTCAGCACGCGCGAGGCGCCGCGGCGATAGGCTTCGACCCGGTCGGTGCCCATGCCGGACAGCAGGACCATCGGCAGGTTGAACAGGCGCGGATTGTTGCGGACCTGGGTGCAAAAACCCAGGATTCCCTCGGGTTCCTCGGTGAAGGACAAGATGGCGGCGTCGTAGTTACGCCGGGTCAGGGCGTCCTCCGCCTCATACAAGGTGGCGGCGACGGTGATGTCGGCCACGCCCTGCAGCAAGGGCAGCAACGAATTGCAATCGTCGCCGATCAGCATGACGGCCGCGTCCGAGGCGGCGGCCGCCTCGGTGACGCGGTCGCGGGCGTCGATGCCGAAACGCCGGGCGGTCTCGGCGCGGTGGCGCAGCTCGGCATGCATGGTGGCCAGGCGTACCAGGGGGCGCATGCGCGAGAACAGTTCCGTGTCGTCGCAGCCGAAGGCCAAGACGTCGTCCAACCCGTTCTCGACCGCGCGATTGCACAGCTCGGGGCTGGGCTGGTCGGCATAGATCACCACCGGGATGTCGCTGGACGCCGGGTCCTTCTTCAGCCCCAAAGCGAACGCTACCGGATCGACGCCGGTCGGGTCGCCGACCAGGATCAGATCGGGATGCTCGGCCTGGGCCTGCTTGGTGCCATCGACGAAACCCTGGGCCAGCGTGGCGTGATAGGCGCCCTGTGCCAGACGATCCCGAAGCGAGGCCGCGCGGGCGGCGTTGCCGTCGACGATAAGGACATTGGCGAGGCGGATCATCGGGTCCCCGGAATTGTGGCCTGTGCAGAGACGTCAGGATAATACGGATCGGAGCCGACCATAAGGGGGAAGTGTGGGGTGGCGCCGCTATATCTTGCGCTGGCCTTCGGTGCCGATGACATCGACAAAGCCGTTGCCGGTCAAATCGTCCTCGGACAGCAAGTCGTGGCGATTGTCGGCGCACAATTCCGAGACATTGTTGAGGTCGACCAGATTGGCATCCAGGCGGTCGAGCACGTCCAGCAGGTCGTCGGCCATCTCGACATCCTGGATACGACCGGCGAAGCGGCGCATGTTCCAGGAAAACATCCGCATCTGCTTGACGTGGTCGCGAAAGCTGCGCGGCCGGCGCAGAAACAACTTGGGAGAGTTGCGGATGTTCTTGATGAACAGGCCGATCAGCGCGGCCAGGAAGCGATCGGCGTTCTTGAGCTTGTGCTGGAACACCGGCAGGGGCACGATCGCGACCGTCGAATCCTCGATGGCGACCGCCGAGGCGCTGCGGCTGCCCTGGTCCAGCACCGCCATTTCACCGAAGATTTCGCCGACCCCGATGTCGCCCAACTCGACCTGCTGGTCGTCGGCGGCCTGGTAAAGGCGGATCAAGCCCTTCTGGACGATATAGGCGGCGTTGCCGACATCGCCTTGGGCGAAAACACGCTGGCCGGCCTTGAGGTGCAGCCGCTCCAGGCGTCCCGAGATGGCGTTGGTGAAGTGTCCCTGTTCGTCCAAATTCAGTCCCCCCACGGGCGCTAAGAGTGCGACAACTCCAGGTTCTTGACAAATGTTACTTGTCCAAATCGAACCGAATGCCCTGGGCCAGCGGCAGGTCGCGACCGGCATTGATGGTGTTGGTGGCCCGTCGCATATAGGCCTTCCAGCAATCCGAGCCGGCTTCGCGCCCGCCGCCGCTGTCCTTCTCGCCGCCGAAGGCGCCGCCGATCTCGGCCCCCGACGGGCCGATATTGACGTTGGCGATGCCGCAATCCGACCCGGCCAGGAAATGCTCGGCCTCGCGCAGGTCGGTGGTGAAGATCGACGATGACAGACCCTGATCGACCTGGTTGTTCAGGGCGATGGCTTGATCCAGCGTGCGATAGGTCATGACGTAAAGGATGGGCGCGAAAGTCTCGCGCCGGACCACCGCCGACTGGGTCGGCATCTCGACCAGGGCAGGGGCGGCGTACCAGCCGTCGGCGCACCCGGCGACGGCGACTCGTTGGCCGCCGGTAACGGTGCCGCCCTCGGTCTTTGCTTGCGCCAAGGAATTCTGCATGGCGGCAAACGCGGCCTCATCGATCAGCGGCCCCAGCAAGGTGCCGGGCAGGCGGGGATCGCCGATCGGAATGCGGCCATAGGGGGTCATCTAACGAAAGTGCAGACCTTGTACGCTAAGGTCGCACAAAACAGGAACTACGCTGCGAGAAGCGATACTGGGCGATGGAATGGCCGCATGCCGCCGTCACCGAATTCCTCGATGGCCCAGCTGTAATCACCGGTCAGGCTGATGTGCTCCCAACCGAGCGGAGCCACATGCTTCATCAGCTCAGTGCTGACGGTCATCCCGCGACGCGCCAGTTCGGCAAAGGCCAATTCTAGGTAGCGGGTGTTCCAGAGGATGATGGCCGCGACCAGCAAGTTGAGACCAGAGGCTCGATAGGACTGGTTCTCAAAGCTGCGATCCCGCATTTCTCCCAGCCGGTTGAAGAACACCGCTCGTGCCAGGGCGTTTCGTGCCTCTCCCTTGTTCAGGCCAGCACCCGTTCGGCGACGCAAACCAGGATCGCGGAGCCAATCCAGAGTGAACAGAGTTCTCTCCAATCGCCCCAGATCACGTAAAGCCACTGCAAGGCCGTTCTGGCGGGGATAGGCCGCCAATTTGCGCAGGGCAGCCGATGCTGTCACGGTGCCGGCGCGGATCGAGACCGCCAATCGGATCAGAGGTTCCCAGTTCATCGCCAGATGATTGGCATCGATTCTGCCGCCGACCAGCGGCGCCAAAATCTCCGGGGCCTTCAGGCCGGGGGGAAGATACAGGCGTCGATCCTTGAGATCGCGAATA
>NZ_CACVCE010000005.1:0-109557 GCF_902729445.1 Magnetospirillum sp. LM-5
CCGTTCTGCGGCAGCCGGAAGATACTGGCTGGCCGTCGCGAGACCGGATCACTGCTACGGATGCTGCGATGGTTCGAGTTGGGCACAGGCAAGCGGTGGACGTTCCGAGACCTCTTTTCCCTAATGTCCTACCTGCTAGCAGGCAATGGCGGGGGGCGCCGGGAGGGAGCGGCCGATCCGTGCGCCTGGGCCGCGGCCTTGGATAAGGCAGACAAGGAGCGCGCGCTGGGAAAGCCGCGACGGGAAACGTCGGCAGCGCTGTTCTGGCTTGCCGCCGCCCAGTACCAGCATGCGCTCTTTCATCGCTGGGATCGCGGGCTCGCCGCGTCGCTGCTCCAGGACATCAAGGAACTCGGCCTCCAGGACGACCATACTGCCATGGGGCTGTACTTCTTCCTGCAGTCCAGGAATGCCGGATGCGTTCCTGCGACCATCGCGCCGCTCTTGGATACGTTTGTCGAACTGCTGGACCCAGCCATGGCGCCGCCCGACGCGAAGATTGCCCTTTGGGGGGCGGAGGTGGCGCTCGGCGACTTCGATATCCGCTATAGCAGGTCGGTGCGCGAGGGGCTGGACTACTCGGCGAAGCACCGCGCACTTTCCCCAACTGAACGAGCACTCCTGGAACGGCTTTCCGCCCTCGACGAGCGCCTGGGCGATCCACGCGTGCGGAGAAAGCGCCCGACGGCGGCGAGTCGGATGCAGTGCATCCTCCGGGACTTCGCGTGCCGCCTTACGCGCCGGAGTGTCGGCGTCCGCCACGCCAGCGTCCCTGACGCCGACACGTTCGAAGCGTTCCAGCGGGTGGTTGCGGACGTGGACGGGCTTGGCCACGACCTCCGGGAGATCGCCATTCGCATCGAGGAGCTTCTGAACCACGACAAGAACTTCGAGGTTTCCCTGACGACAACGTTTGGCCAGCCCCTGCCGCCCCCGCGCCGCAGGGCAATGCTCATCGTACCTGGGCTGAGGGTCTACGCGAGGACATCTAGCCACGAGGGGCGGCCACGTCCCACGCTATGCTACCTCGATGTTGAGGCGGGGCGCTCACTGCAACCCATTGCCCTTACCTATGACCTGTTCAAGGCCGTCAGGGATCTGGAGCGTGGACTTTCGCCGGCTTCGCTTCCCAGCAGTGTCCTCGCCATGCTCGACACCACCCGTGCCAGGATGGCGGGAGTGATCGTCAGGGATAGGACAGTCCAGGACCGCCCGACAATCGTGCTTGGCGAGTCGGTAACCGTGGAACGACACCGCGGGCGGTTCATCTCCACCAAGCGGGGGGCGCGCTGATGAGCCTGGCGGAATTCAAAACTTCCCCCTGGGCCAAATCGCACCTGGGTTACTCTGGATCCACGCTTTCGCTCACGCCGGCGCCCGAGTATGCAAATTCCGAGGTCTTGGTCCACAGGTCTGTACCGTGCCATCGGCTTGGACGGCATCAGCGAAGGGATGGTCCCCGGCCTTGGCAAGGAGCTTGACCGACTGGTAGGGCAAAGCCGCGATCGCGGCACGAGCCCGGCCGGCGCATCCATGGACGGGGACGCGTTCCATTCATTGCTACGGGACGTGCTCGAGAGCCCAAAGCTTCCAAACCAATCGACGAAACGATTCCTCCAGGTTTCGCCCCTAGTCGGCGAGGCTGCGACCTTCTCCGGGTCGGCCCGCCTGGCGGGCAATCCATGGCCAGCGGGTGCCCTGGTCCGGCGGATGGTGTGGCTGGGCTCGCCTGACGCCGATAGCGCGGCGTCAACATGGGACATGCTCTTCACCGCGCTTGGCGTGGACGACGAGGATGACGTGTTCGCGCGCTTTCTCCGCGACGAGCTTGCCGCCTGGACCAACAAGCCGTGGGGCCCCAAATGCGTCCTGCCCGAACCTGGCAAGGTCGCGTGCCTTCCCGCCGGCGAGCTCACTGGGCTTGCCTCTCCGGCACGGCAGTTTGCCCGTGACCTCGGGGCAATCGTCGCAGCCAAGCCCCTGCTGACCCGGCGCCAGTGGATCAGCCTGCTCGAGGCCCTTGTTCGCATTGCGGCGGTTGCCCATGTCGCCTGGGCCTGCGAAGTCCAGAAGCACATTTGGGGGATGTTGCGCGGCGTACTCGCCGGTGATGCACGGCCGGACGACGTCCGGGCGAGGATCTATCCCCGTGACCTGGGGTACCTCCGCTATGGAACGAGCGCCGTGTCCGAATTGAAGGACCGCACGTCACGGTATCTCCGCGCACGTCTGGGGATAAACTGCCTGCTGTGGTCCCTGGAGGATGCCGGGGTTCCATTCGAGGGGAGCCTTTCATCCGCCAATGAAGTCTCGGCGCTGTGCAGGCACGTCGAGGATTGCCGCTCGGTTCTTGGCGAGGTGATCCCGCTGGCCGACGACTTGGCGGACCGGGAGGCCCGGGCGCTGTTGTGTGGCAAGGGCGTGGGGTCGAATGTCATGGAGTTCGCGCGCCACGTACTCTACCAGCGGCAGGCAGCAAATCCACTCCTTAGGGGTTACGACCAGGGCTACGTGCTCCGGAAGCGCAGTGCCGCGAAGTCAAGCCAATGGATCTGCGCCCCCGGCCCGGTGGCGGTCCTGGCCCTGGTCCACTGCTCCCTCGCCGGGCTCGCCGGGCCACGTTCGGTACACCGTCTCGCACAGCACATGGCTGCGTATGGGATCGTCGTGGACCACCGCGAGATTGCCAAGAACGAGCTCGGCCACCAGCTTCGCATGCTCGGGCTTGTTCTGGATAGCCCGGATGCCGAAAGCGGCATGCTCCTCGTTCCGCCGTTCCAGGGCGTGCAACCTGGCCAGAAAGGGGGACGGGCATGAGCGCCCTGGCAAATTGGCTCGCTGGCCTTGTCCGCGCACGAGTGACTGAACTCGCACCGGCCGGGGAAGCGCGTTTGATCTTCCACGGGCCGCCGCTAGAAATTCTCAATCAGGTTTACGATTGCCTTGCAGTCGATCCGGTGCCGGTCGGACTGCCCGTGCTGCTGCACGTGCCGGAGCTTGAGCCTGGGCAGGCAAATCCCGCGATCGGCCATTCGGGCCATTGCGACGAAAGTCATCTCCTCGACCTGCGGAATTCACCAACCGCGTCCAGCTACCTCGCGCTGGTGCCGCCAGGCCAGCATGCCATCCTCTCCGTGTCGTCGACGACCGACGAGTTCGGCATGTCGGCCGCCAGCAGCGGCGGGAACGTGACCTTCGAGGATTGGTTCGCCGATCCCTTTGTCCAGCGAGTTGTCGAAGCCGCCCTTGAGGCGACTGGCGTCGTACCGGGCCAGTTCGACGAGGCTCGCGGCCTTGTCGTGAGGGCATTGCGGTCGGTGGACGATGTCAACCTCAACCCCGAGAGGCACGCCCGTCGCTCCGCCTGGCGGCTCCTGTCCCGCCTCTTTTCCGCCCGTGGCATTGCACTGCCTGCCGCGCGCGCGATCAGCCTCGCCTGCGGGGTTCCCCCCATGGAAGCGGACGTGCTGTCGGCAAGCCAGCAGCACGCCAGCCTGGGTGGCGTGACCTCGGCCCTGTCGGAGGGGTTCTGCTCAGGCTTGCAGGACGCGATGGAGAATGCGACGCCGGAGCAGAGGCTGTGGCTCGAGGGCTTCCTGGCACACATCCGCGTCTGCGACGTGCCCACTGCCTTGGAGCGGGCGCCCGAGGCATTCTACGCGCCCAGCGCCGACCTTGAACTGGTCGCCCCGCCCGCCTGGTGGTCGGGGCTGACGGCGGAGCTTTGGGCTGAACTTCTTAGCGACGAGCCCGAAATTAGCGGGGACATCCGCATCGAATGCAGCAATCCCTTGCTGCCTGCCTCCAAGGGGATTCCCCTTCTGGTCGAAGGGACGGTGGAGCTTCTTGTCCAGGTCGATACCCCCGACGCCCGCCAAGTTACGGTCACCCTCAGCCGGACTCCAAAGGGCCCGAGCGGATTCCCGGCGGAGATTGATGTCGAGGGCGAGGTTTCGTTTAGGGACGACCAACCTCCGGTGCATCGATCGCCGATCCATTACAAGGCCGCCGCCAAGGACTTTCGTCCGGCATCGATCAGGGTGATTTCGCTCGCGACCTGGCGCCCCGGGATCTTCGTGGCCTGCAGGGTTGCCCGCAAGATCGCGGCGCCAAAGGCTCCCGCCCGCCGTGCACGGGTGCCCAACTGGGAAACCAGCATCGCCCTTCCCGGGCCCGGGCGGTATGAACTGCTCGTCTTCCTGGCGCCGGGGAGTTCCATTGCCAGCCAGGCAATTGGCACTGCCAGCGGCGAGGCAAACGGTAGCGAGGAACAACAGGAGCTAGTGATACGGGAAATGCAGCCCGGCCTTCACCAGATGGAGGTCGAGGCGGATGGCTCCTACCAGATCGACATCCCATTCGAGCGATCGCAGCCGGACGGAAAGGCGATCGCCGAGACCTGCCGCGTGTTCCTGACCTGCGAGGATGTCGTCGAGGAGGGTTGCCAGAGCGAGTTCGAGCGCCTAATCAAGCTAAACAGGCGGCAAGTGGCCCCTTCCGGAGCCAAGTCCGTCGTCCAGTTGAACCGGAGCGCCCGGACGAGCAGCCTCCAGGGCTGGATGCTCCAGGAGGACGCGGTCGACCATTCGTTCCTGCCATTGGTGATCTCCGACGATTACTCGGAGCACTGGATGCAGCCAAAGTGGTCAGAGGAAAGTGGCCGGGGCCGTATCCTCTCCAGCGGTGCCTTCCTCAAGGACCCTCGCCCTGCCACAAGCGACTTCCAGCCGCCACAGCAATTTGTCTCGGCGCGCAGGGCCCTTGCGTTGCTCATCCGCGGCGAGGACGACCAGTCCGGCCTGCTGGAAGCCGCCCCCCTCGGCGAGTGGCTGCGGCGGCACGAGACGTTCCCGGGGCTCGTCGAAAGTTATCTCGATGCCTATGCAAGCTGGCTGAGGGCCTGTCCAGAGGTCGCAACCTGGGTCGATGTCGTTGCAGTTTGCTCCCTTGAAGCTGGCGGCCGTACGCTCTCCCGCGTGCCGGATGCACTCCTGCTTTCCCCCCTCCATCCCTTGCGCCTCGCCTGGCATGCCGTCGCGCAGGGCGTACTGGAGGAGGCCGCCACGGGCAGCCTGCCTTGCCCCGCCGCTGGCATCCTCGATCCGGGCATGGTGCCCGATGTCCTCAGGATGCCGCTGGTCTCTCCCGAGGGCATAGAATGGGTAACCTTCCTGTCGGCCGAGTCCAATTCCGATTATTGGTCCGTCCTTTGGAACGGCACGCGGCTTTCCAGCTTGCCTGAGCGCTCAAGGCAGCCACCCTTCGGCGGTGCCCTGGGCCTGTCTGTTGGCGGTGTCTCGACAGGGTTCAGCGCCGGTCAGGTAGCGAGGGCACTTGACGACGTTTCCAACGTACTTTGCGCAAAGCCAGTCATCGGGGTTGTCGTGGCAAGCGCCGGAGCTGCGACCGATTCGTGCAATGACGGGCTTGTGGCCTGGTCCGCCGCTCGCTATTCCGAGGGCGACCGGCCAAACCGGCGTTCCTCGTCGGGCCCCCGCCGCCTGGATATCTACGATACCCGCGACGAGGGTTCGCGGCCAGACGAGGCAACGATCGCGAACCTGTCCGAGGATACTGGCAACAGCGTCCGCTGGTTCGCCGGCTCCCCAAGGAACGTCCCTCTCGACCTTGGGATCATCGCGCAACTTGATTCGTCCGAGCCAGAGGCAGCCCAGACTACAACCATGTCGGCCCTGGGCGCCGGTGGGCTAATCCGCCACCGCGTTCGTCGCCAGCTCCCAAATGCGTTCCTGAGCGAGTCGCGGCAGGCCCGGACCGCGGAACCGTCGGGCGACCCGCTTGCGGACAAGGTCGCCGCTTGCCTGGCCGCGATGGAGAACATGGGCGACCGGCCGATCGGCCTCCGCTTCGCCCCCAACGTCCACGCGATAGGGGAAATGCTTGATGAAAACCGCGCTGACTTCGTCGCGGTGTCGTCCTCGTCCGTGGACCCGGCATGCTTCCTCGGCGACTGGCTCCCAAATTCTTACTTGTGGGACTACGACCTGCCTTCGTATTCGCAGCGGGCCGGCGACACAAATGGCTACTATCTGCTTTCCCGGGTCAAGCCGTCGGACCTTGACGGCCTGAGGAAGGTGATCTCCCGCCTTCCAGGATGCGAATCGCTTGGAGACGAGGAGGTCGGGAGAATCCTGCTGGAGGTCGCCCGCCGCGGAATCCCGACCATCCGCGGCCTATCAGGCGATGATACCGGGGCCATAGGCGATCTTGGCCTGTTCGTCGCCGCCCGCCTCCTACAGGACCGTTTCCGCATTGGTTCTTGCCCTGACAGCCTACTGCCTGTCGTTGCCGGGACCAGGGACGAGCCGGAAATAGCGCTGCTAATGCCGGTCGACCCATTTCGCGGCTACCTTGACGACCTTGCGCGCGCCATTAACAAGGACCGAGTAGAATTCTCGCTGAACAGGCCAGACCTCCTTGTCGTCTGCGCTACCTTGAATGGCGGGCGAGCCCGAATCCACCTCACTCCGGTGGAGGTAAAATGCCGCCTCGGGCAGCCATTTCCCCCGGGTGAGGTCGCAGACGCCCTCGGGCAGGCGCGGGCACTATCCGATCTCCTGGCGAAGCTGGCTTCCCATTCCGACCGGCTGTCGGCCTGGCGCCTCGCCTACCAGCACCTGCTGCTGTCGATGATAGGCTTTGGCATGCGCGTCTACAGCCAGCACGGTGATATCGCGGGGACGTCAGCCGAGTGGGCGAGCTTCCACGAACTAATTGCCAACGCCATCCTCGGCGACGACACAGCGGTGACGGTCGATGGACGAGGCCGTCTGGTAATCATCGACGACAGCCTTGCCAGCGACGCTCGCGACAGCGACGGCGACGGCTTCGAGGAGACGATCGTCATTGGCATGGAGGATGCGGGGCGCATCGTGGCAGGCGACGCCGATGCGTTCTACGAGAGTGTGCGTGCGCGGCTGGGCGACTGGCATTTCCGGGGGGCTTCCCTCGTCTCGGCCTCCGCAGGAGCCCAAGGAGCTGGCGATGCCCAGGGCGAGGATGCGGCCCCGGTGGAAGAGGACCCGCGCCCTGAGGCCGAGGCTCCGCCAGCATCCTCGCAAGCGGGGCAGCCGGATCAGTCTCCACGTCCGGAGCCCCCCGCCCAGGCGATCGCGGCCGGCGGCGCGGGGGTCGCCCTCGCGGTGGGGAGCACCGTCGATGGCTTCGAGCGGAGGCAGGTTTCCCTTGCGCTTTCCGATACGCGCCTCAACCAGCTCAACATGGGCGTTGTGGGCGACCTCGGCACCGGAAAGACCCAGCTCCTCAAGTCGCTGGTGCACCAGATAGCCTCGGCGGCTCCCACGAATCGCGAGATCCGGCCACGCATACTGGTCCTCGACTACAAGCGGGACTACAGCAGTCCGGATTTCGTCGAGGCAACCGGCGCGCGGGTCGTCAGGCCGCATCGCCTTCCCCTGAACCTTTTCGATACGAGTGTGATCGGCGAATCAACTGTGCCCTGGCTGGATCGATTCCGCTTCTTTGCCGACGTGCTCGACAAGATCTACTCCGGTATTGGGCCGGTGCAGCGGGACAAGCTCAAGAAGGCGGTCAAGTCTGCCTACGGGCGTTGCCCTGGAGGGAGCGCGCCGACCATCTACGACGTTCACGCAGAGTATGCGGCCTTGCTCGACGGGAAGTCCGATTCGCCTATGGCGATCATCGACGACCTCGTGGACATGGAGATTTTCGAGCAGGCAGCGGACAAGACCCGTCCATTCGGCGACTTCCTCGACGGCGTCGTCGTTGTTTCCCTCGATGCGCTGGGGCAGGACGACCGCAGTAAGAACATGCTCGTCGCCATCCTGTTGAACATGTTCTACGAGAACATGCTCAGAACGCCCAAGCGGCCGTTCATTGGCACGGCACCACAGCTCCGGGCGATCGATTCCTACCTGCTGGTGGACGAAGCCGACAACATCATGCAGTACGAGTTCGACGTATTACGAAAGCTTCTGTTGCAGGGTCGGGAGTTCGGCTGCGGGGTGATCTTGGCTTCCCAGTACCTCCGGCATTTCAAGGTCAATGCCACGGACTACCGCGAGCCCCTCCTGACGTGGTTCATACACAAAGTACCAAACATCACTCCGGGCGAACTCGGCGCGCTTGGGCTGGCGGCCTCGGCGGCCGAGGTCGCCGAGCGGGTGAAGGCGCTGCCGAACCATCATTGCCTTTACAAGTCTTTCGATTCACCCGGGCAAGTCATCCGGGGGTTGCCGTTCTTCGAGTTTGTGTCGGCCGGTGGAGCGGGGGCCTAGCATGCCATGGCCGACTTTCTCTCGCCGGAACAACGCTCGGAAAGGATGTCGCGGATCCGCTCCAAGGACACCATCCCCGAACTAGCGCTTCGCCGCGAGCTCCACAGGCAGGGGCTGCGCTACCGCCTGGACAACTCCCACTTGCCGGGCAAGCCTGACCTGATGTTCCCGCGCCATCGAGCCGTGGTGTTCGTCCACGGATGCTTCTGGCATCGTCATGTAGGCTGCAAGGTCGCCAGCATGCCCAAGTCCAACACGGACTTCTGGAAGGCCAAGTTCGAACGCAACGTGGAACGGGACAGCCGAGTAGCGAAGGCGCTCGCCGCAATGGGCTGGCGTGTATTCGTAGCCTGGGAATGCGAACTCCAGTCAAAGGCCCCGATCCAGATAACAGCGGAGCGAATTGCCCGTGAAATTTCCGCGGAAGCATCCAGGTGAAGAGATTTCAGCCCCCTCTGTGTCAATCGGCAGCGAAAGCTGCCCCCCTTTGGCCCTGGAATCGGCGTGCTATTTTGACCCCCTGTCCGGCGGTAGCGGCTTGCCCAGGTAGGTAGCCCATAGGAGGTGTCCATGTGGACGGGGACAACACGTCCTCGGAGGTCTGGGGGGTAACCGTGAACTACGGCCTCCCCCAATTCGTCTCCGGCATCCCCCGCCAGTCAGTAAAAACTGCGGAAAGGTCAACAGCTTGGCGCGCTGCAACCCATTGATTCTCCAGGCATCTGCAAACCCGTATCGTTTGGCGGCAGTCAACAGCTCGCGGAGAATACGGGGCAGAGAGAAGAGAAAATTGGCCGAAATTCGGTCGCCACAAGACCACACGGTCAACAGCCACTGGCCGCGAACGGCGCGGAACCTGGGGATTTCGCCCCAGGCACTCGGCATCAGAGATTCTATTCTTTAGAAATAGTGGCGGAGGGAGTGGGATTCGAACCCACGATACGCTTTTGACGTATACACACTTTCCAGGCGTGCGCCTTCGACCGCTCGGCCATCCCTCCGCATGCGGGCGGGTGTGACACCCGGCCGGCAAGGTTGCGGAACATACACGCAAGGGCAGGGGCGCGCAACCCCGTTCAGGGATAGATCCTGTCTGAAAAAACACCAGAATTCGACGAAAACTATTGAACTTTCAGTCGGTAGGGTGCAAACCTGATGCCCTGTATAAAAACAGCGCACTATTGCCGCCGGGTGTCGAATGGTTTTCGGTCGAATCCTTGGGTGGGTCCTGCTTGTCTTTACCGGCGTGATGGCCTCGGCCGACGCGGTGATGGCGTTGGGGCCAGCCGATTATTCCAGCATCCTGACCTCGGATGTGCTGACCCTGCTGACCGGCGGTGCCGCCGAACCGGCCGAATCCAGCCCGACCTTCGCCGCGCGCCTGTTGGACCTGCCGGCCTGGGTGGTGATGGGAACCCTGGGCACCACCTTGCTGGTGGCCTGCCGCCCGCGCACCAAGCGCTATCGCTTCCGCCGCAAATAGCCATGCGTGGATATCGGGGCTGATCGGCGGGTGTTCCCGCTTGTCGAACGATTCAAAAAGGGCCACTCTTTCTCCCCTATTCAACAAGGATAGATTTAGGGAGGGGGAGGTTCATTGTCTTCGACGGTGATCTATACGCATCCCGTGTGTCTGGACCATGACACCGGCGAGTACCACCCGGAATGCGCCGACCGCATTCGCGCCATCAACCACATCCTCGACCACGAGGAATTCATGTACGTCCCGCGCGAAGAGGCCCCGCCCGCGACGGTCGAGCAGATTCTGCGCGCCCATCCGCAAGGCCATTACGACCGCGTGATGGCGGCGGTGCCGGCCGACGGCTTGTTCGAGATCGACGGCGACACCATGCTGTCGCCCCGTTCCGGCGAGGCGGCCTTGCGTTCCGCCGGCGGCGCCTGCGCGGCGGTCGATGAAGTGGCGACCGGACGAGCCCGCAACGTCTTCGTCGCCACCCGCCCCCCCGGACACCACGCCGAACGCGAGCGGCCGATGGGGTTCTGCCTGTTCTCGAATGCCGCCATCGCCGCGCTGCACGCCCGCGACGCCCACGGCTTCAAGCGGGTGGCGGTGGTGGATTTCGACGTCCATCACGGCAACGGCACCCAGGACGTGCTGTGGGACAAGCCGGGCACCTTCTACGCCTCGACCCACCAGGCCGACGCCTTTCCCTATACCGGCACGCCCGAGGAAACCGGCGGCGAGGGCGGCGCGGTGGTGGTCAATGTCCCGCTGCCCGCCGGCACCGGACCCGAGGCCTTCCGCGCCGCCTATACCGACATCATCCTGCCCAGGCTGGCGGCCTTTGCGCCCGACTTCCTGATTCTTTCGGCCGGGTTCGATGCCCACGCCGCCGACCCGATGGCGCATTTCCGTCTGCAGGTCGGCGATTTCGCCTGGCTGACCCGGCAATTGCTCGACATCGCCAAAGCCCATGCCGGCCGGCGGGTGGTGTCGTTGTTGGAAGGCGGTTACGACACCCGCGCCCTGGCGGCGTCGGTCGCCGCCCATATCCGTGTCCTGATGGAAGGCTGACGCCATGAGTTTTATCGAATGGACCGAGGAGATGTCGGTCAAGGCGCCGGTGCTGGACGGCCACCACCGCATGATCATCGATTGCCTGAACCAACTGCACCCATTGTTGGAGACCAAGGGCGACGGGGCCGACATCCGGGCGGTGATGGCCAAGCTCGAAGATTTCGTGCTGGTCCACTTCGCCGAGGAAGAGCGCGAGATGAAGCAGGCAGGCTTCCCCGACTGGCGCGCCCACAAGGACCTGCACGACCGCATGTACGACGTGGTCTTTTCGCTGAAGTCGGACATCGAGCGCGGCAAGGTGCTGGATGCCCGCCACCTTTTCGATCTTCTCAACGACTGGTTGGTCACCCACATCCTGGGCGAGGACCAAAAGTACGTTCCGTTCATCGCCGGGCACGATCATCAGCCGGTGGCGCAGTGGCGGCGGTCCAACGGAAAGGACGTCTGACCCGACGGGAATAAAAATCATCGCCTCTAGGGTCTTTGCTCTGTGTCACGCACAGGGGAAAATCTGGTATCCTTGGGGCACCAGTGAACTCTACCGCCGGAACGGGGCGACGTGTCCTGGGTGTCGGCGTCTTCCATCAACAGAATGGCGAAGGGGAGAACCCACCATGATCAGACTTATGAAGGCCTTTGTCGCGCTGGCTATCGGGGCGACCGTGGCCGGATGGGCGGCTGGGGCTCTGGCCGCCGATCCGCCTGTTTCGATGCTGATTCAAGCGACCGGTACGGTCGAGGTCAGCAAGGACGGGGCCAAGTGGACCCCGGTGACCCGCAACAAGTTCCTGTTTGCCGGCGACATGGTTCGGACCGGCGCGGACGGCGGCGGCAAGCTTGTCGATCAGGCCAGCAACATGGCCCAGAGCGTCGGCGCCAATGCCGAGGTCAAGGTCGAAGCGACCGGAATCAAGGCGGTGAAGGGTGCCCTGTCGGCTCCCGAGCCGGCGTCTGGCGATCTGGTCGCCGGTCTTGGCAACCGCTTCGCCGAGGCCCAGCGCTATACCACCGTGCGCCGCGCCGTCGCCAAGGATGCCGGCGAGATCAAGCTGCGGCTGATTTCGCAGGTCACGCTGTCGGCGACCTATCCCGACCTGGTGTGGGAAGGCTATGGCAAGCAGTACGGTTACGTTCTGTCCATCGGCGGCAAGGACATTCCCGTGGCCGGCGCCGAGGGCGACATGGTCCGCTTCAAGGTGCCGGAATTGGCGCCGGGCAAGCACACCTTTACCGTCTCGGTCACCGAGGGCGGCAAGAAGGTCGCCGACGCCGAGAAGGAAGGGGTCATCGTGTGGCTGTCGGCCGCCGAGGACAAGGCCCTGGCCGACGAACTGGCCAAGGTCAAGGCCGCCACCGGCTCCGACGACTTCACCGCCGCCAGCTTGCTGGATTCCAAGGGTGTGACCGTCGCGGCGATGGACCTTTACCGCAAGTACTTCGACGCCAACAAGACCGACAACGAAATGCGCCCGTTGTTGATCAAGGCCTACAATGACCTCAAGCTCAAGGACTTGCGGCAGAAGGAAGCCCTGGTCTACAACGAGCAAATGCAGGCCAACTGACGGCTTGGCCGAAACGCCCCGCCGGTTCGCCGGCGGGGTTTTTTGTCGGATGGATGGGGGGCGGGATGGGGAACTTGTTCAAGCGCTACGATGTCCTGATGACGATCGTGCTGTTCTTGCTGGCCATACCGGCCCAGCATTTCGAATGGTTCGCACTGATCGAGGACCAGACACTGTCGTTTCGTCACCAGCTGCGGCTGGCCTATGGCGATCCGAAGGAATTGGCCTTCTCGAAGAACGACATCGTCCTGGTCAACACCGACGAAGCCTTCTTCCGCGCTTATAAGAGCTTTCCGCTCCGGCGCACCGACATTGCCCAGATCATCAAGAACGTCCACGACCTTGGCGCCAAGACCGTCGCGGTCGACATGCTGATGGACTTCCCCAGTTCCTATGGCGAGGACCCGGCCTTGGCCGAGGTGCTGGCCGGGGCCGGCAACACGCTTCTGGTGGCCCAGGCCGAGTTCGACCACGGCAAGTTCGTCAAGATCAACCGGCCGGCGCCGACCCTGGATGCCGCCTCGCGCAGCGCCTATACGAATATCAGCTCGAATTCGACCCTGCTGACCATGCTGTCGCGCCTGAAGGTGTACCCCGAGGTGGCGAAGCTGGAAGACGGCTGGCCGTTCTCGGTGCAGGCGGCGGCGATGTATCTGGGGGTCGAGCCCAAGCTGGTCGGTACCGATCTGATGCTGGGCGAGTTGAAGGTACCGCTGGACAGCGGCAACCGCCTTTACATCGACTTCCCGCCGCTGCCCACCGGCAGCCGGTTCCTGTCGCAGACGTCGGGCATCAGCGCGCTGGAGTTCCTGGACATCTCGGCCCTGGACGAGAACGAGCGCGAGGAACTGGCCTATTGGGTGCGCGACAAGATCGTGATCATCGGCGACACCTCGGAAGTGTCGCACGATTGGTTCGACACCCCGGTCGGCATGGTCTACGGGGTGGAAATCATCGCCGACACCATCCACACCCTGCTGAAGGGCGGCCCGCTGCGGCCGCCATCGTCGGAAGTCGAGGCCCTGGCCATCATCGTCATCCTGGCCCTGATGCTGGCGGTGGCGCGGATGCGCAGTCCGCTGCTGCGCGGCCTGTCGGCCGGCACGATCCTGCTGGGATGGAGCTTTGTCGCCAGCATGGCCTATGCCAAGGCCGGCACGGTGCTGCCGATGTCCTATGTGCTGCTGGCCGCCTTTCTCAGCTATCTGTGGATCGAGTACCGCTATTACATGCTGGAACGCGACCAGAAGCAGCAGATTTCCAAGACCTTCGGCCAATACATCCCGTCCGAACTGGTGGCCGAGATGAACAAGAGCGGCCAGCAGGTTTCGGTGGGCGGCGAATCGCGCGAGATGACCGTGCTGTTCTCGGACGTGCGCGGCTTCACCACCATCTCGGAAGGTCTGTCGCCGCAAGAGCTGACCACCTTGATGAACGCCTTCCTGAGCCCGATGACCCACATCATTCATGACCATCGCGGCACCATCGACAAGTATATGGGCGACGCCATCATGGCCTTCTGGGGGGCGCCGCTGCGGGACGAGGACCATGCCCGCCACGCCATCCAGGCGGCGCTGCGCATGCATACCGGCATGGAGGAACTGGCCGAAAGCTTCGTGGCGCGCGGCTGGAAGCCGTTGAAGATCGGCATCGGCCTCAATACCGGCGTGATGAATGTCGGAAACATGGGATCCGACTTCCGACTGGCCTATACGGTGCTGGGCGACGCGGTCAATCTGGGCTCGCGCCTGGAAAGCCTGACCAAGCAGTACGGCGTCAACATCATGATCAGCGAGTTCACCAAGGCCAAGGTGCCAGATCTGATCACCCGCGAACTGGATTGCGTGCGCGTCAAGGGCAAGGACACGCCGGTCCGCATCTTCGAGCCGGTCGGCTTCGAGGGCGAGGTCGATGCCGAGACGCTGTCGCGCATCAACCGCCACCAGGAAGGCCTGCACCTTTACACCCAGCAGAAATGGGACGCCGCCCGGGTCACTTTCCAGGGCCTGCTGACGGAAG
The DNA here is from genome assembly GCF_902729445.1 of Magnetospirillum sp. LM-5. NCBI lineage: Bacteria > Pseudomonadati > Pseudomonadota > Alphaproteobacteria > Rhodospirillales > Rhodospirillaceae > Magnetospirillum > Magnetospirillum sp. LM-5. The sequence continues at coordinate 14,400 of NZ_CACVCE010000005.1, forward strand.
AGCCGGATCGCAAGATCTACCAGATCTATCTCGACCGCATCGAACATTTCGTCGCCGAGCCGCCGGGGGCGGATTGGGACGGGGTCTATACCCACAAGGAAAAGTAACGGGCTTCAACGGGAGAAACCGGTATGGCCGCACGTCGCACCCTTGCCTTCCTCGCCTGCGCCACCGCCTTGGGGGCGGTGCTGGCGGTCGCATCACCCCAGCCGGCCTTCGCCCAGGGGGCGGCCCCGGGGCTGGCGGACCGGGCCAAGCAGGCGCTGGGCAAGGGCAACGCGGCCGAGGCCTTCACCTTGTACAAGAAGGCCCACGAGGCGGCGCCCACCAACCTGGATTACGCCCACAACGCCGCCGCCCTGGCCATGCAGTTGGGCGATGTCGAATCGGCGGCCAGCCTGTTGCAGGCCGCCCACAAGATCGCCGTCGGCGCCGGCAAGCGCGACGATGCGGCGGCCTATGCCGCCGAGGTGGCCAAGCTGCGGGAAGCGGTGCCGCCGGCCATGGCCGAGCGCCAGGCCAAGGCGTCGGCCGTTCCCGCCGGCCGCGAGTCCGCGGTCGGCATGTGGAACCGCATGCGCCAGGCGGCGATGGCCGCCGCCAGCCAGGGCAATCTGGACCGCGCCCAAGAAGTGGGCGCCCAGGCCCTGTCGGTCGCCACCGACAATTTAGGCCCGGACCATATCGCGACCATCTTCAGCGGCTCGGATCTGGGGCAAATCCAGATGGCGGCCGGCAAGATCGAGCCGGCCGGGGCCAGCCTGAAGGCGGCCATCGCCGCCGCCGAGCGCGCTTTGGGGGCGGGGCATCCGGAAACCTTGAAGATCCAGGGACATTTGGCCGCCCTGGAAACGGCCCAGGCCCGTTTCCCCCAGGCCGCTCATATTCAGGGCGAGATGGCCAAGGCCGCCGGCCAGGCGCTGGGGCCGATGCACGATCTGACCTTGTCGGCCCAGGCGGCGCAGGCCCGCTCGCTACAGAATTCCGGGCGCTATCCCGAGGCTGAAAAGCTGCTGAACGCCGCCTGTGCGGCGCGCGCCAAGTCCTATGGCGAGGTCCATCCCAAGACCGGCACCTGCGTCGCCCAACAGGCCGAACTGGCCCGCCAGATGGGCGAGTACGACAAGGCCCAACCCTTGATCGCCAAGGCGCTGTCCATTCAAGACAGCGCGCTGGCCGCCGGCGACCCGGCCGGCTTCTCGACCCGCTCGGAAGCGGCCGCCATCGCCTTTCGCATGGGCCGGCTGGAGGAAGCCCAGGCCATGATGGAAGCCCTGGTCAAGGATGCCCAAACCGCCGGCGACGTCGAGACGGCGATGGCCATCAAGGGCGAGTTGGCCGAGGTGGTCGACGAGCGCGGCGACCATGCCCGCGCCGAAGCCCTGGCCAAGGAAGTCCTGGACCATCAGACCAAGACACTGGGCAACGCCCACCCCAATACCGTCGCCACCTTGTCGTCCTTGGGCGCGATTTATCGCAAACAGGGTCGGCTGGCCGAAGCCGAGGCGGTGTTCAAGGAAGCCTATGAGCGCTTCGAGAAGGTGCTGGGCCTGGACCATCGCTCGACCATCGTGGCGGCCAACAATCTGGGCGAGATCCTGGAGAAGCAGGGCCTGTACGATCAGGCCGAGCCTTACCTGCGCACCGCCGTCGAGGGCAGCCGCAAGGTGCTGGGCGATTCCCACCCCTCGACCCTGGTCAGCATGAACAACCTGGCCCTGTTGAACGAGAGCCAGGGCAATTTCGACAAGGCCGAGGCGTTCTATAAAAGCGCCATCATCGTCTTCACCAAGAAGATGGGGGCCAATCACCCCGACACCTTGGCCTTCGTCAACAATCTGGCCTACCTCTATCTGCTAAAAGAGGAATTCGCCAACGCCGAGCCCTTGTTCCGCCAGGTGGTGGCGGCCTGGACCAAGTCCTATGGTCCGCGCCACATCAACACCTTGAAGGCGCGCAACTCGCTGGCCCGGACCATGCACCGCCAGGGCAAGCTGGCCGAGGCCGAGGCCTTGTTCCGCGAGGTGTTGAAGGCCAGGTCCGACGTGCTGGGGCCGAAGCATCTGGACGTGCTGCGCTCGCAGATCGACCTGGGCAACTTGCTGCGGACCGCCAAGCGGCTGGACGATGCCGATTCCATGCTGACCAAGGCCGCCGCCATGGGCGAAGAGGTGCTGGGGCCGCTGCATCCCTATACCTTCGAGGCGATGAACGGCCTGGCCGACGTCAAGGTGGATAAGGGCGACCTGAAAGGTGGCCTGGGGGTGCGCTCGACCATCTTCGCGCGCCGCACCGACTTCCTGAACCGTATGCTGTACGTCACCGGCGACAATGCCCGTGAAGGCTATGTCCGGCTGCATCAGCCGGAACTGGCGGCCTATATGGAGCTTTTGTCGCGGCTGGATCCGGAAACCGCCGGCAAGGGGTTGCTGGAAGTCAGCCTGAACCGCAAGGGCATCTTGTTCAAGGTGGCGTCCGAGCTGGCCCAGTTGGGCCGCCTCAGCAAGAACCCCGAACTGGACAAGCTGAATTCCGAACTGACCGAGGCGCGCAAGAAGCTGGCGGCGCTGACCCTGTCGGGGCCGACCGAGGAAACCAAGGACCGCCACGCCGAGATCCTGCACGAGCTGGAAGAGCGGATCAACCGCCTGCAATCCGACCTGGGCCGCGCCAGCGTGCGGTTCCAGAAGACGGTCGAACGGATCAAACTGGAAGAACTGGTCGAGTTCCTGCCCGAGGATTCGGTACTGGTCGATTTCCAGCTGTTCACCCATGCCGGCAAGCAGAAGCTGGTGGCGGCGACGTTGCGCAAGGACGGCGGCAAGCCGGTCTACAGCATGATCGCCTATGACGATCCGGCCAAGATCGACGCCGCGATCCAGAAATACCGCACCGACATCCAAAGCGAAGAAATCGACCTCGATGAGCTGCTCGAGGTCGGGCAGAAGACCTATGGCCTGATCTGGGCGCCGTTGGCCGACAAGATCGGCAAGAAATCGTCGGTCTTCCTGATTCCCGACGGCATGCTGAACATCCTGCCCTTCACCGCCCTGGTGGAAAAGAACGGCAAGTACCTGATCGAGCGTCTGGACCTGCACATCTACACCACGGCGCGCAACCTGCTGCCCAACAAGCTGCCGCCGGCCACCGGCGGGATCATGATCAATGCCGGCCCCGACTATAATACCGAGGCGGTGACCGGGAAGGAGAACCTGGAAAAGGCCCGGTCGCGCGGCTCGTCGGTGGCGGGCGGCCTGCGCGGCATGTCGTCGGGCATGCGCGGCCTGAAGTTCGACCCGCTGCCGGGTGCCGAGAAGGAAGGCCAGCTGATCCGTCAAAAGGTCACGGTGGTCGGCAAGACCAGCACCATCTACAGCAAGCTGGACGCCCAGGAGCGCGTGCTGCGCGACATGGAACGCCCGCCCGAGGTGCTGCACATCGCCACCCACGGCTTCTTCCTGAAGCCCGACGATACCCTTCGGAAGCGCCTGTTGAAGCTGCAGCGCGGCGGCGACATCCAATTGCCGCCGCCGGGCGACAACCCGCTGCTGCGATCCGGTCTGGCCTTTGCCGGCATCAACGCCAACGCCCAGCTGCTGGGCGAGATTGACACCGACAATGACGGCGTGTTGACCGCTCTCGAGGTGCTGGGGCTGGATTTGACCGGCACCAAGCTGGCGATCCTGTCGGCCTGCGAAACCGGCCTGGGTGAAATCCATGAAGGCGAGGGCGTCTACGGCCTGCGCCGCGCCTTCCAAGAGGCCGGGGCAGGTTCGGTGGTGTCGTCCCTGTGGGAAGTCAGCGACGCCGGCACCCAGACCCTGATGAACGCGCTGTATGGCCGCCTGCTGGCCGGCAAGAGCCCGCATCAGTCCCTGCGCGAGGCCCAATTGGAGATGCTGCGCATCGGCCAATGGAGCTCGCCCTATATCTGGTCGGCCTTCTTCATGGTCGATGGCTGATCGACTGGGGCGGTGGTCAACGAAAAAGGCCCGGTCCCCAAAGGGGCCGGGCCTTTCCGTTGGCTAAGCCTGACGGCTTAGACGGCGCGGATGTTCACCGCAGCCATCTTGCCGGTGCGACCACGCTCCAGCTCGTAGGACAGCTTCTGACCTTCGTTCAGGCCGCTCATGCCGGCGCGCTCGACGGCCGAGATGTGGATGAACACGTCGGCCGAGCCGTCCTCGGGCTGAATGAAGCCGAAACCCTTGGTGCTGTTGAACCATTTCACGGTGCCAGTGGACATTAGATCCTCCATTGCTGGCGTGGCTCCGCGCCCGGTGGTGCGGAGCATCAAATCAGGTATGGGGAAGTCCAGGAGTGGCGGCCTTCGAAAAGGCGGCGTCGCGGGGGTTGCCCTAACTATTCGACCCGCAGATGGTGACAGCTTCCGACTCGTTTCGCAAGGGCGAAATAGAATCGCCGGAAGGGCGGCCCGTGCCACCCTTCCGGCGACGGCTCTATTCCGCGGCGACCTGACCGATGGCCGGGGCGGTCTTGATCGGCGTGGTGAAGCTGATGGTGCCCTGGGCCGTGTCGGTGAACAGGTGCACATTGGCGACGCCGGTCTGCCAATCCTCGCCGACCACGGCCATGACCGACAGGTTGCGGCCCACCATGCCCGACTGGCTCTGCAGATCCATGCGGAAGTGGGTGTTGTTGGGCATCACCGTCATGGTGATCACCGGGCCGCTGACCGGCATGCGCACGTCCAGCGGCGGGTTGGTGGCCTGGGTGACGGTGGCGATGCCCGACGCGGTCTTGTGCACGGTATCGACCACCAGCTGCATCGACAGCACGCAGCCGCCGGGCATGGTTTCGGACGAGACGTAGGAAACGAGGAACGTACCGACAGTCATGGTGTGTGTCCTTCCTGCATGTTGTTTTCCTTGATGCCCGAAGGGTGGATGCAGCCACCGCTTTAGGTGGGAACATGCTAGCTCATACACACGTCAAAATAGAGTCCAATAATGTGACAAATCAGTACCGATTGCATGCGGTTCGATGCAATCGAAAGTGGAATGGCTAATAGAGGTGCTGGCCGCCGGTGACGAAGATCTCGCTGCCGGTGACATAGTCGAAGTCGGGACCGCACAGGCGGAACACCGTGCCGGCGACGTCTTCGGGAGTACCCATGCGTTCCAGCGGGATGCGCGGGACCAGCGCCTCGTATTCGGCGGAAATCATTTCGGTGCGAATTTCGCCCGGGGCCACCGCGTTGACCCGAACCCCCAACTGAGCCAGTTCCACCGCCATCTCGCGGGTCAGGCCCGACAGCGCCGCCTTCGAGGTGGAATAGGCCGAGCCGGCGAAGGGGTGAACGTAATGGCCGGCGATCGAGGTGATGTTGACGATGGCCCCCTTGCCCTTGTGCAGCGCCCTGGCGAAGCCGCGCGCCAGCCGAAGGGGCGCGAAGAAGTTCAGCTCGAATACTTCCTTCCAACCGTCGATGGGGCCGTTCAGCACCCCCAGTCGTTCCTTATAGGGGGTCTTGGGGCTGACGCCGGCATTGTTGACCAGCGCGTTCAGCGGCGCGTCGCCCAACCAGGCATTGGCGGCGGCGATGAAGGCGTCGGTGCTGGCCGGATCGGCCAGGTCGGTGACGACGTGATGGACCCAGTTGGGGTCCGATCGGCACGCCGCCGGCATCTCGGCCCGGGCGCAGGTGATCACCCGCCAGCCTTCGGCCAGGAACCGCCGGGCGATGGCGTGACCGATGCCGCGGCTGGCTCCGGTGACGACCGCTGTCAGCGGGCGCTGATCACTCATGGCCGCACCGGCATGCGCAAGGTGCCGGCCTGCGGGTCCAGAATATCCATCTGGTCGGCGACCGGGACGATGATGCGGGCGATCCTGGCCATGGCGCGGGTCGATTCGTCGCTGGCCAACCCGCCGCCCAGCACCTTGCCCAGCATTTCCCACGGCTTTTTCGGCTCGGGGAAGGCGACCAGCTTCACCGGCGCGTCGCGCTCCAGCCCGGCCACCTCGCGAACCTGTTCCAAGGTGGTGTTCCAGCCGCCCAACACATCGACCAGCCCGACATTCTTGGCGTCGGCGCCGCTCCACACCCGGCCTCGCGCGACGGACTCGATCTTATCCTGGGCGATCTTGCGGCCGTCGGCGGCCTTATGGGTGAAGTCGGCATAGATGTGGTCCATCATGGCGTTGACCCGCTCCAGCGCCTGGGGCGAGAAGGCGCTGTTGGTGCTCCACATGGTGGCGTTGTCGCCCCGGTGCAGTTCATCCCAGCTGACCCCCAGCTTCTGCCAGAATTCGGTCAGAACCGCCTTGCCGGAAAACACCCCGATCGAGCCGGTGATGGTCCCCGGCTGGGCGACGATGCGGTCGGCGCCCATGGCGACGAAATAGCCCCCCGAGGCGGCGGCCCCGCCCATCGAGGCGACCACCGGTTTGCCGGCGGCGCGGGCCCGGCGCACCTCGTTCCAGATGGTGTCGGAGGCCACATACGAGCCCCCGGGGCTGTCGATGCGCAAGATGATGGCCTTGACCGCCGGATCCTCGACGGCGTCGCGGAAGGCCTGGGCGATGGTGCCGGCATGGAAGCCCTGCTCGGTGCCGAACGGGCTTTCTTCATCGCCACGGACGATGGTGCCGCTGCCGGTGATGACCGCCACCTTGGTCCCGCTCGCCTTGGGCTGGCGGGCGCCATAGGCGGCCAGGTCGACCTTCTTGATCTTGGAATCGAAGGCGGCGGCACCCCATGCCTCGTCACGATAGCCCAGATGATCGACCAGGCCGGCCGACAGGGCCTCGGCTGCCAGGAACGGGCCCTTGCCGAACAGGGCGCGCACCTTTTCCGCAGGCATCTTGCGGCTTTCGGCGATGCCTTGGATGACCTGATCGCTCCAGGAATCCAACAGGCCGTTCAGCGTCTCGGCCTGGGCCGGCGAATAGCGCTTTTCGGTGAAGGTTTCGGGGGCGGTCTTGTATTCCTTGCGGGCGACCACCTGCGGCTGGATGCCCAGCATATCAAGCGTGCCCCGGAGGAACGGCGATTCGGCGGCGAAGCCGGTCAGGCCGACATCGCCCGACGGCTGCAGCCACACCTTGCCGAAGGCCGAGGCGACATAGACCGCCAGCGTGCCGTTGCCGAACTCGCCCATGGATTCGGCGAACAAAACCGCCTGTTTGCCCGATTCCTTGAAGCGGCCGACGGCGGCACGAATCTCTTGGGCTTCGGCCATCGACAAGTGGGTCTGGCCGATGGTGGCGAACAGGCCGGCCACCTGCGGGTCGCGGGCCGCCGCGTCCAGGGCCTGGACCAGCTCGCGCAGGACGTATTCGCGTTTGCCCGACAGCATGGCGAACGGATCGGCCGAGGCCGTCTCGTGGATCTTGGATTCAAGGTCCAAGGTCAGGACCATCTTCTTGGGCAGGGCCGGCTCGACCTTATCGTGCAGCGCGGAAAACCCCCAGACGGCGCCGATCAGTCCGGCGACCACCAGAAGGCCGATCACCGCGAAGGTGCCGACGATGAAACGAAGCACACGGCGCATGATCGGCTATCCTTGCAATGACGAACATCCGCCATCGGGTGTAGGCGCAGCCGGGCCCTCGGTCAATGGGGCGTTAACTATAAACCGCGGCCAACTCGTCCAGCAGACGCTGCACTTCCTTCGACGGCTCCTCGATGGCGGCGACCAGTTCGACCGCGTCCTCGAACTTTCCATCGGCGTACAATTGCGCCGCCTGGATGCCCATGTCGTGGACGCGCTTGTGCGGGGCTTCCAGCGCCAGAAAGGCCGGATGGGACTTCATCGACGCGTCCTGGACCTGATCGTACCACTTGCCCAGGCGGCATTGGTGGTGGTTGGCCAGTTCGTGCGGATTGAGCTTGGCCCGGTCCACCAGCATCTCGGCCAGGCGGCGACGCCACACCATGTGGTCGGACTTGGCCAGCAAGATCACCGCGTTCTTCATCTCGACTTCGATCAGGCTGGTCAGCATGTCGGTCAGGCTGGCGCTGGCGACCGACGCGGTATCGATCAACTTGTTGATGGAATCGGTGTCGGACTTCGACCGTTCGGTGGCCAATTCCAGGTTGCTGGCGATTTCCTGGGCGGCCTGGCGTTGCTGGCCCAGATGGTCGGCGATTTCCTGCATAAGCGCGGTGACGTCGCGGATTTCCTCGGAAACCTGGCGCATCTTGCCGACCGAGGACAACACCGCCTGCTCGCCCTGGCGCACCGCTTCGGCGCCTTGTTCCATGCCGGCCAGAATGGCGTCGGTTTCGGCCTTCAGGCCGCCGATGCGGTCGCGGATATCGGTGGTGGCCGTCGCCGTCTGGTTGGCCAGGGCCTTGACCTCGTTGGCGACCACGGCGAAGCCCTTACCGGCCTCGCCGGCACGGGCCGCCTCGATGGTGGCGTTCAAGGCCAGCAGGTTGGTCTGGCGGGCGATCTGTTCGATCTGCTTGACGATGGCGCCGATCGAGGCCGAGGTTTCCGACAGCCGCGCCACCCGTTCGGCGGTGTCGTTGACGGTGACCACCATGTCGCGCATGGTCGAGACCACCAACTCGTTGCTGCGCGCCCCTTCGTCCGAGATGTCCTGCACCGAATGCGCGTTCGAGGCCGCCAGTTCCGAGGTGCGGCTGATGGCCTGGACGGTGGCGACCATTTCCTCGGTCGAGGCCGAGATGGTGGCCATACGCTGGCTCATCTCGCGAATCGACCGCATGGTCTGCACCGACTGGGTGACGGTGTCGTTCAGGAAGATCGACATGCCGACCGAGTGGCGCAAAAGCCCCTTCGAACGACTCTCGAGCTTGTCGGCCAGTTCGCGCAGCTTGGTCGGAAGGCCCTCGGGGCCATCCGGCAGCGACAGATACTTGCCGTCGATCAGGCGATCGACCAGATCGTTCAGGTCAGACAAAGGCACAGGGGGTTCGGCATTCATGCTGGGGCTCCATGCATGGAATTTGCCAAACCATACCCCCGGAGCGCAGGAACGCAAATAAAAGCTACGCTAAAATTAGAGTAATTCGAAACTGGTGGGGTGATTCTGAAAAACGCGGCCTTCTGCGAATTTCAGAATCACCCCACAATTCAACAAGATAGTGGCCTGCTTATCCCCGGAATTCGCGATGCGAATTTCGGGGGCAGGACACTAGCCGGTCTTCTGGGCGGCGGCGGCGAACAGGCGGGTGATGAAGTCGGCAATCTGACGGTTGGTGCTGGCTTGGCCCAAATTCGCCGCTTGCGCGCGCTGGACGATCTTGGCGACATAATCGGGGCGGCCGGGCACGCCGAAGGCTTTCTCGAAATTTTCGTCACCCAGGGCGGCGTTGGCGCTCATCAGGAACACCGCCAATTGATCGACGCGCAGGGCGAGGTCGCCCACCAGCTTCTTTCCGACCGATGCGCTGACGATGCCCAGCTTGCCGGTGACGCTGATGGCGTTGGCGGCGTTGGGAATGACCTCGCGGACCTTGGGGTCCAACAGGGCGTTGGCGAAGGCCTTGGCCTGCAGCCGCTTGCCGTCGGGAGTCAGGATTTCCGACAGCCGGGCTCGCTCGTCCTTGTCGGCGCTTGGGCGGCTGATCTCGATCTTGGCCATGCCGTCACTCAGCCGCTCGGCCCCGGTCACGGAAACCGGCAGCGAGGCGGGGGCGGTGGGGGCGACCTGGAAGCCCGCGGTCTGGGCGTCGCTGACCACCGGAGTCGGAGGCGGCGGGTTGTCGGGGTCCGAGCGCAGGCGCCGAATGTCCTCGGGCAGGCGGTATTCCAGCAGGCGCTCGCCCAGCCGGCGGACCATGCCGGGATTCATCTGGACATATTCCGGGATGATCGGCACCTGCCAATCATGCAGCAAATATTCCTGAAAGGCGTTGTAAAGAACCTCGCCCTGGGTCAGCGGCCCCGATGTGGTGCGGGGGTGGTGGCGGGTGACCAGCGAGCGCAGCTTGGCGAACAGACCCCGGCGCGAGTTGGGGGCCTTTCGTTTCCTGGGCTTGGTCGATCCGTCCAGGCGCAGGCGGAAGTGGCGCTTGGCGGCGGTGCGCACCACCATGGCGATGACGTCGTCCAAGCTGCGACCGCATTCCAGCAAGGCGTCGGCGTCTTCGACGGTGACCTTGTGGCGGTCCACCAGCAGGTGGCGAAACTGATCGGTGTTGGCGCGAAACGCCATGAAACAGCGGTTCAGCAGATCGACATCGTCCAAGATGGTGTCGAGTGCGGTGCGGCGCGGCAAAGCGCGCACCTCGGGCACCAGTTCGGCCAAGGCGCCGACCACCGGGCCTTGCAAAGTGGCGGTGATCTTTCTGACGACGTTCAAATGGTCGCGCGACTGGTTATCGGGCATCAGGGTGCTCGTGGATCTGCCTGTTGCCGATCATGTGGGAATGACCTTACTTAATCGCTAGCGCTGGCGACCTATGACTGACGGACGAACAACCGCCGGGTGAAGGCGGCGCAATCGGCCAGACTGGTCTTTTGCGAAATGCCTTGCTGGCGGGCCTTCTGGGTCAGACGCATCAACATCGCCGGGTCGCCGGGATGGCCGAAGACGCGGGCGAAGGTGTCGGGGCCGGCCACTTCGTGGGCGACCAGCAAGATCAGCGCCAGTTGGTCCATGCGCAGCCCCAGTTCGGCGACCAGGATCTTGGCGGTGCCGCCGCCGACGGCGCTCAAGGCCTCGGTCATCAGCGACATCCGCCGGCCGCTTTTGACCAGCGAGCGCAGGGTTTCCTCGCGCAGGGCGAAGTTGAAGGCCTCCGTGCGCAGGCGTTGGCCCCCCGGGGCCAGAATGTCGGACAGGCGCGCACGTTCGTCCTTCGAGCCGGCGGTGGGCGGCTCGGGCGCGTCGGGGACGTCGAACAAGGCGGCGGCCTCGGCCGGGTCGTCGACGATGCGGCGCAGATGATCGGGGTCGCGCAGTTCCAGGATTTTCGGCCCCAGGGCGCGGGCCAGGTTGGGGGTCATGTCGGCATAGGTCGGCACCAGCGGCACCTGCCATTCGTGCAGCAGGTTGGCCTTCAGCGCGTCGTACAACTCGTCGGCGCGGGCGCGCTGGGCGGCGTCCGCAGCCGGCGGTGCCTTGGGCTTGGCCGGCGCGCAGGGGCCGACCTTCAGCATGGCGGCGACCTTGGTCATCAGTCCGACCGGCTCGGATTCAGCCATCTGGGGGCGCGGGCACAGCCGGGCGCGGAAATGGCGCTTGGCGGCGGTGCGGACGATCATCGCCACCACCTGTTCCAGGGTGCGGCCACACGACAACACCGCGCCGTCGTCGGTCACCGGCATTTTTGCGGCATCGACCAGGACCTGCGAAAACTTGGCCCGTTGTGCGCGGAAGGCGGAAAAGCAGCGCTCGAGCAACGTCAGATCGCCGAGCGCCCGCTGATAGGCCTGATCGCGCGGAATGTTTTTCAATTCCGGGACGAACGGCGCCAGGATTTCGACGACGGAGCCCTGCAGGGTCTCATTCACACGGCGAACCGCTTCGCCAGCATCAACCGATAATGCCCCCACCGACATGCTGCCCCCACAATCTCGAAGCCCCATCCCCCCGGATAGTCGCTTGGCCTTCTTGATTTTGGCGGAAATCCTGAGACTTTCGCATAGGTAATATTCCGCACCTGTGCGTTCCATGTCAATAGAATGTAAACCCAGTGTCCTGCCCCCCCGAAATTCGCATGGCGAATTCCGGGGATGAGCAGGCCACTATCTTGTTGAATTGTGTGGTGATTTTGAAATGCGCAGAAGGCTGCGTATTTCAAAATCGCCACACTAGACGCTAGTAGGGGGGGCAGTGCAGCCCGGCCGGCGAGGCGGTGAAGATTTCGCAGCCGGTGGCGGTGACGCCGATCGAGTGTTCGAACTGCGCCGACAGCGACTTGTCCTTGGTCACCGCCGTCCAGCCGTCGGCCAGGATCTTGGTGTCGGCGCGGCCGGCATTGATCATCGGCTCGATGGTGAAGAACATGCCTTCCTTCAAGACGATGCCCTGTCCGGGCACGCCGTAATGCATGACGTTGGGCGGCTCGTGGAAGGTGCGGCCCAGGCCGTGGCCGCAGAAGTCGCGCACCACGCTGAAACGCTGCTTCTCGACATGGTTCTGGATGGCCCAGCCGATATCGCCCAGGGTGGCGCCGGGCTTGACGATGTCGATGGCCAGCATCAACGCCTCGTAGGTGATTTCCACCAGCTTGCGCGCCTTGATGCCGACCTTGCCGACGTAATACATGCGGCTGGAATCGCCGTGCCAGCCATCGACGATGGGGGTGACGTCGATATTGACGATGTCGCCGTCTTCCAGGCGCTTGTCGCCGGGAATGCCGTGGCACACCACGTGGTTGACCGAGGTGCAGATCGAGCGGGGAAAGCCGCGATAGTTCAAGGGCGCCGACACCGCGCCGCGGGCGGCGATGAATTCGGCACACAGGCGGTCGATCTCGGCGGTGGTGACGCCCGGCTGCACGAAGGGGGTGATGTAGTCCAGCGTCTCGGCGGCCAGCTTGCCAGCCTTGTGCATGGCGTCGAAATCGGCCCGGGGGTGCAAGATGATCCGGCTCGCCTCGCGGTCTTCGCGTTCCATGGGATGCTGCTTAACTCGTCTGTTCCAAATGCAGGGGCAGGGGCGATCCGATGTCGATGCCGTCCAGCCCCATGCGGCAGGTATAGCAGATCGTCTCGACGCCGTCGCCTACCGCCTTCTTCAGTCCGGCGGCATAGGTCGGGTCGATGTCGGCGGCCGGGCGGAAGCCAGAGCAATCCTCGCGCTGGACCAGATACAGCATGACCGCGCGGTCGCCCAAACGGACCTGGTCGGCCAGTTCCTCGAGATGCTTGGCGCCGCGCTGGGTGACGGCATCGGGAAATTCCGCCCAGTCTCCCCGCTTCAGGTGGACGTTCTTGACCTCGACCCAGCAGGGCGGGCGGCCGTCGGCCTCGAGCAGCAGGTCGATGCGCGAGTTGCGGCTGCCGTAACGGACCTCGCGGCGGACCCGGTCATAGCCGGTCAGTTCCGGGATCGATCCGGCGCTGATGGCGTCGGCGGCGATGCGGTTGGGGTGGGCGGTGTTGACGCCGACCAGATGGCCGTCGATCTCGACCAGTTCCCAGCTCCAGGCCAGCTTGCGGGTCGGGCTATCCGAACGGGACAGCCACACCCGGCTGCCCGGCTCCGAGGTGCCCAGCATCGAGCCGGAATTGGCCAGGTGCGCGGTGATTTCGGCTCCGTCGTCGAAACGGACATCGGCCAGGAAGCGCTTGTAGCGCTTGATCAGGGTGGCGGGCACCAGGGGTGTGGGAAAGCGCACAGGCATCAATCCGTCTGTGGCCGAAGCGGCGCGCAGGGGTTGTTCAGCGCGGTGACCAGCGAGGTCTGGGCCGAACCGGGAGCCAGCGGCTTGGGCTGGCTGGGGTGCGGCTTCCAGGCGGTCATGGTCAACAGCTGGAAGGTGGCCGGCATCCGGCCCGAGGCGTCGGCGAAGCGTTCCGGATAGCGGGCCAGGGCGGCAAACAAGGTGGCGCGCCGGGTCAGGCCCTTGCGCTGCTGGGCCACCGCGTTGGTCTCGCCCATGCCGCGCAGGTCGGCCAGCAGGCTCATCGGGTCGGCGTAGCTGATGGTCAGATGCTCGGAATCGGCCACCGGCAGGGCGAAGCCCGCCCGCTGCAGCAGGCCGCCCAAATCGCGCACCTCGGCCATCGGCGACACCCGGGGGCTTAAGCCGCCTTCGACGCTGATCTCGGCGTCGGCCAGGGCCTGGCGCAGTTCCATCAAGGTGTCGCCGCCCAGCATCACCGCCAGGAACAACCCGTCCGGCTTCAGGACCCGGCGGATCTGGACCAGGGTGCCGGGCAGGTCGTTGACCCAATGCAGCGACAGGCACGACAGCACCAGATCGAAGGAATCGTCGGCGAAGGGCAGCCATTCCTCGTCGGCGGCCAGGGTGATCCGTCCGCTTCGCGCCGCGCGCCCGGCCATGGCCGGCGACAGGTCGCATTGCACCAGCGTCTCGATGCCGCCGCGCTTGCCCAGCGTCTGGCCCAACTCGCCGGTGTGACACCCCAAATCCAGGGCCACCGGAAAGCGCCGGGTGACGTCGTCCAGGCGGTCGGCCAGGCGCTCGGCCGCCTCGCGCACCAGGAAGTCGTGGGACGGGAAGGTCTTGGCGGCGCGGTCGCGCCGCTTGCGCAGCAGCGAGCGGTCGAAAATGGTGATAGGATCAGCCATCCATCCATATGACATAGTCGGTGCTGCGGGGGGAAGTGGGATGAGGGGGGCAAGACGGTGGGTCAGGCTTGCGCTCGACGCAGTGCTGCCGCCCTTGTGCCCGTCCTGCGGGGCCATGGTCGGCGAACCCGGCGCGCTGTGCCCGGATTGCTGGGGGCAAATCACCTTCCTGTCCGCGCCCTGCTGCGACGCTTGCGGCCATCCCTTCGAAATCGATGCCGGACCCGGTTCCCTGTGCGGCCTGTGCGCGCGCGCCGCGCCGCCATGGGCGCGGGCGCGGGCGGTGTTTCGCTATGACGATGCCTCGAAGCCCTTGGTGCTGCGCTTCAAGCATGCCGACCGGCTGGAAGGGGCGCCGACCTTCGCCCGCTGGCTGGCGCGCTCGGGTGCTGATCTGATCATGGATGCCGATTTGATCGTGCCGGTGCCGCTGCATCGGCTGCGGCTGCTGTCCCGGCGCTACAACCAGGCGGCCGTGCTGGCCAATGAATTGGGCCGGCTGACCGGCAAGCCGGTGGCCCCCGATCTATTGGTGCGCACCCGCGCCACCCCGGCCCAGGGCCATCTGGGCCGCGATGAACGCGCCGCCAACGTCAAGGGCGCCTTCGCCGTGCGCCCGTCCTGGCGCCACCGGCTGACGGGAAAGCGGGTGCTGCTGGTCGACGATGTCTTGACGACGGGCGCGACGGTGGGCGAATGCGCCCGAATCCTGGTCACGACCGGCGCGCATGGCGTCGATGTCCTGACGCTGGGGCGCGTGGTGTTGCCCCACGCCTGACCCGCGCTATATAAAGGACGCCTGATTGACGGAGTATCAGATGCCCGCCCTTGAGATCGAAATCTACACCACCCGCGTCTGCCCCTATTGCGTCCGCGCCAAGAAGCTGTTCCAGAAGAAGGGCGTTTCCTACAAGGAAATCGACGTCTCGGACGACGAGCAGATGCGCGAGTTCATGATCAACCGCTCGGGTGGCAAGCGCACCGTGCCGCAGATCTTCATCAACGGCACCCATGTCGGCGGCTGCGACGATCTGTACGATCTGGACTCCGATGGCAAGCTCGACCCCATGCTGGCGGGCGCCTAGGTGAAGGGCGAGGTCTTCAAGGCGGCCTGTCTTCAGGTCAACGCCAGCAACGATCTGCAGGCCAATATCGACGAGGCCAGCCGCCTGTGCGTCGAGGCCCGCGCCGCCGGCGCCGAGCTGATCTTGATGCCGGAAAACGTGGCGATGATGGAATGGGGGCGGTCGAACATCGTCCTCAAGGCCATGCCCGAGGACCAGCATCTCGCCCTGAAATCCTTCCAGTCCCTGGCCCGCGAGCTGGGCTGCTGGCTGCATGTCGGCTCGCTGGCGGTCCTGGTCGATGACGGCATGGTCGCCAACCGGACCTATGTGATCAATCCGTCCGGGCTGATCTCGGCCAAGTACGACAAGATCCACATGTTCGACGTCGATCTGGGCCTGGGCGAGGTCTACAAGGAATCGGCGACCTTCCGCCCCGGCGACAGTGCCCAGGTGGCTCGTCTGCCGTGGGGGCGGATGGGCCTGTCGGTGTGCTACGACCTGCGGTTCCCCCATCTGTACCGCGCCTATGGCCAGGCCGGCTGCAGTTTCCTGGCGGTGCCGGCGGCCTTCACCCGCACCACCGGCCGCGCCCACTGGCATGTGCTGCTGCGCGCGCGCGCCATCGAGACCGGTTGCTACGTTTTCGCCCCGGCCCAGTGCGGCACCCATGTCAACAATCGCGAGACCTATGGCCACGCCCTGATCGTGTCGCCGTGGGGCGAGATTCTGGCCGATGCGCCGGAACAGCCGGGCTTCGTCATCGCCGACATCGACATCAAGGACGTGATCGAGGCCCGGCGCAAGGTGCCGTGCCTGGAACATGACCGCCCGTTTTCGCTGCCGCCCAAGGGCTGATCAGTCGTTCGTGCAAAAGTCCCTCGGCTTCGCCTCGGTGTACTTTTCCCCGACGAACCGATCACGACAGGGCGAACGGCCCCGGCCCGTTGACGGCGCAAATGCGCTGGATGACGGCGCGGCCGTCCCTGATGCCGTGCTCGTAGGCGACGATGGTCAGGCCAGAGCAGGCTTGCAGCAACTCGCCGGGGGCCAGCAGGAAATCGGGGTTGCGTGGCCGGCCGAAGGCCTCGTTGCCGTGGGCGAAGGTCTCGTAGATCAGCACGCCGTCGGGGGCCAGGGCGGCACGGATCGCCGGCAGCAGCGGCCGCCACAGATAGTTGGTGACAATGATGCCGGCGAACTGGCGCCCGGCCAGCGGCCAGCCCGCATCGGTTTCCATGTCGGCGCCGATCAGTTCGGCGCCGTCGGCGCGGGTGTCGGCAATGTCGCGGTCGATGCCGGTGACCGGGTGGTCCAGGTCCCGAAACAGGCGGCAATGGCGCCCCTCGCCGCAGGCGACGTCCAGCACCGGGCCGCCCCGGGGCACCAACGGCGCGAAACGCCGGACCCATGGAGAGGCGTCGGAATGGTGGGGCATGGACGAAGCCTTTGCGAATGAGGTATGGAAGGAACCATGATCCTCTTCGAATTGCGTTGCGGCAACGACCATCATTTCGAGGCGTGGTTCCGCGATAACGCCACCTATGATTCCCAAGTCGCATCGGGGGCCGTCGCCTGCCCGGTGTGCGGCGATGTGCGGGTGTCCAAGGCGATCATGGCGCCCCGGCTGAACCGGGCCACCGGCGCCAAGCTTGACGCCCACGACACCGCCCAGGAAATGCGCCGCCTGCTGGGCCAGATCCGCTCGGCCGTCGAGGCCAGTTGCGACTATGTCGGCGACAAGTTCGCCGACGAGGCCCGCAAGATCCATTACGGCGAGGCCGAAGCCCGGCCGATCTATGGCGAGGCCACGGCCGACGAATCCAAGGCGCTCGAGGAAGACGGCGTCGATTTCGCCCGCATCCCCTGGGTCGGGCGGGAAAATTGACGTGCGCCACGCGGCTCGGATCATCGCCGTCAACCTGGGCCTGCTGCTGGCCGCGATCATCGCCGCCGAGGCCGTGTTCGGGACCTGGCTGATCGAGGACCCCTTGAGCCGGGTCAATATCCAACGCAACGCCTTCGTCAAGGTCGATGCGCGCGACCTTTACCCGGGTGGGGCGGTGTTTCACTTCACCCGGGATGAATTCGGCGTGCGGGGCGGCGGGGGCGCCCCTCATGCCATCGATATCCTGACCATCGGCGGCAGCACCACCGAGCAGCTTTATCTGCCCGACGACTTGACCTGGCAATCGGTGCTTTCCCGCGAGTTGAAGGCAGCGGGGCGGCCGGTGACCATCGCCAATGCCGGCATCGATGGTCAAAGCACCATCGGCATGCTGCGCAATTTCGAGGCGTGGTTCCCCCATGTCCCGGGCTTGCGTCCTCGGCTGGTGCTGGCCTATGTCGGCATCAACGACGCCTATTTGCGGCCAAAATCCACCGACCGGCTGGGATTTTCCAGCCACTTCAAGAAGCTTCAGCAGAATTCGGCGGTTCTCAGGCTATGGGAAACCGCGCTGGGGGCGCTGAATGCCCGGAAAGCCAAGCTGAATCATGGCCGTGTCGATTGGTCCCGCGTGGAATGGAGCGAAACCGCGCGCTTTTCCGACACCCGCTCGGCCTGGCCGGACTGGCAGCCGGCGGCCTATCGGCAAAGGCTGACCGACATGGTCGCCGCCATCCGCTCGATGGGGGCGCAGGCGGTGCTGGTGACGCAACGCCGGGGCGACATCCGGCAGCGGGACGGACGCCTTGAAGGGGTGGTCGGCGAGGATGGGCTGACAGGCCTGGACCATGCCCGATTGCTGGCCGAGGCCAATCAGGTCACCCTGGAGGTCTGCGGCGAGACCGGAGCGATCTGCCTGGACCTTGCCGCCGAGATCGATTTCGGCGACGGCGATTTCTACGATTTTTTGCACAATACGCCGAACGGGGCGGACAAGATCGGCCGCTGGCTGGCCGGGCCGCTGCTGACGCTTCTGTGACCTAATCGCGCGATCGCTGGTCCAGGGCGCGTTGCAGCCCGTCACCCACGCGGTTGACGGCCAGCACGGTGACCAGAATGATCAGGCCCGGCCACAAGGCCAGGGTCGGGGCCGAGGCGACGGTGCCGACCGCGCCGGTCAGCATGTTGCCCCAGCTGGCCAAGGGCGGGCGCACGCCCAGGCCCAGGAACGACAAGGCGCTTTCGATCAAGATGACGTGGCCGACGCTCAGGGTGGTGGCGACGATCACCGGCGACGCCACATCCGGCAGGATGTGACGAAGCATGATGCGCACCGGGCCGGCCCCGATGGCGCGGGCGGCGCGGACATGGTCGCGGGCCTGCACCGACAAGGTCTCGGCCCGCACCAGGCGGGCCACCTGGGTCCAGCCGACCAGGGCGACGATAAAGACGATGCGGCCGATGGCGAAGCCTTCCGAGTTCACGGTCTCGGCGGACAGGCCCAGCTTGGCCGGATCGATGGCCGCCAGCACGATCAGCAGCGGCAACAGCGGCAGCGCCATCACCCCGTCGGTCAGCCGCATCAGCCCGGCATCGACGCGGCCGCCGAAGGTTCCCGACAGCAAGCCGATCAGGGTGCCCAACAGGGCCGCCAGCGCCGCGGTGGCGCCGGCGACCGCCAGAGACACCCGCCCGCCATGGAGCAGGCGGGCGGCGACGTCACGGCCCAATTCATCGGTTCCCAGCGGATGCTCCCACGATGGCGCGGTCAGCATCGCCGTCAGGTCCAGCGCCTCGGGGTCCTGGGCCAGCCAAGGCGCGGTCAGGGCGGCCATGGTCAGGGCGGCCAGCACGGCAAGTGCTGCCAGGGCCGGGCGGTCGGCCAGGAAGCGGGCCAGGATGCGCTGTCTTGGACTCATGCGCTGTCTTGGACTCATCGGCGGCGCACCCGGGGGTCGAGCCAGGCATAGGCCAGGTCGGCCAGGATCGAGCCGGCCAGGGTCATGGCGGTCGCCAGCAGCAGGCCCGACAGCGCCAGATTGAAATCGTTGCCCATCACCGCCTCGAAGATCAGCCGGCCCATGCCCGGCCAGGCGAACACCGTCTCGGTGATCAAGGCCCCCGAGAACAGGCCGCCCACTTCCAGGGCGACGATGGTGGTGACCGGAATGGCGGCGTTGCGCAATTGGTGATGCAGCAGCACGCGGGTCGGGCCGCAGCCCTTGGCGATGGCGGTGCGAATGTAATCAAGCCCGGCCTGTTCCAGCATGGCGGCGCGCATGTGGCGGACATACTGGCCGGTGCCCGCGATGGCCAGGGTCAGCGTCGGCAGCACCAGATGGCGCAGACGGTCCACCAGCCCGCCGCCGCCATCCTCCAGGCTGTGCATGCCGCCGGCCGGCAGCCAGCCCAGTTGCACGGCGAACAGCACCATCAGCATCAGCCCCAGCCAGAAGGTCGGCACCGACACCGAGACGAAGGCCAGCAGGTTGGCGGCGCGGTCGATCCAGCCGCCCGGCCGGCTGGCGGCCCAGATGCCCAACGGCAGGGCCACCATCAGGGCCAGGACCAGCGCGGCCACCATCAAAAGGGCGGTATTGGCGATGGCCGGGGCCAGGATATCAAGGACCGGGCGGGCGAACAGGCGGGAATAGCCCAGCTCGCCCTGGCCGATCTGGGCCAGCCAGCGCAGATAGCGCTCGGTCCACGGCCGGTCCAGGCCGTAAAGGGCCTTCAGGCGGACGGCATCGGCGGCGCTCAGGTGCGGGTCGGCGGCGATCATCAGGTCGATGGGGTCGCCCGGCATCAGCCCCATCAAGCCGTAGATGACGAAGCTCATCACCAGCAAGACGGCGGCCGACTGGCCCAGGCGGGCGGCGATCACCCCCACCGCCAGGTCTCGATCCACAGGGTGCTGGGGTCCTGGTGGCCGGTCGGCGTCACCCCCTTCAGGGCCTTGGGCAGGATGAAGGTGTCGGCGCGGAAGAACAGGGGCAGGGCCGGCAATTCCTCGGCATAAAGATGCTGCAACTGGCGCCACAGCTCGACCCGCTTGGTGCGGTCCAGCTCGACCTCGATGGCGTCGAGCAGCTGGTCCATGCGCGGATTCTTGTAGCCGGGATAATTCTGGCCGGCCCAGGCATTGGCTTCGGCCGGGATCTGGCTGGAATGCAACGTGGTGCGCGGCACGCTTTCGGGCGCCGAGTACCAGGCATACATCACCAGGCCGGGGAAGCGGCGCTGGGTCAGGGTCTGGCCGAACAGCACGCGCGGCGGCTCGGTCCTGATGCGCAAGTCGATGCCCAGCTTCTTCCATTGCGCCTGCAGCACCTGGGCCACCAACTCGCGGGTGCGGTTGCCGGCGGTGGTGGCCAGTTCGATATACAAGGGCTCGCCCTTGGCGTTGCGGCGGATCGGCCCGCTTTGCATTGTCCAGCCGGCTTCGTCCAGCAGGCGGGCGGCCTTGGCCGGGTCGAAGGAATATTTCGGCACGTCGTCGGCATGAACGCCGTCCAGCGGGTTGACGGCGGTATGGGCCACCGGCTGGCGGCCGTCGAACAATTGCTTCGAGATCGCCGCGCGGTCGGTGCCGTACATCAAGGCCTGGCGCAGCCGCAGGTCGGCCAGCATCGGTACCGACAGGTTGGCGTCCAGATGCTCGTAGACCAGGCTGGATTTGTAGGTGATGGCGAAGCGCGGATCGTTGCGCCTGGCGAACGCGATGGCCTGGTCCAAAGGCAGGCCCAACTCGCCGGGGATCATGTCGATGCCGCCCGACAACAGATTGGCTTCCAGGGCCGGAGTGTTCTCGACCGTCTTGACGACGATGCGGGCGAAGGCCGGTTTGGCGCCCTTCCAGTGGGAATTGGGTTCCAGCACGATATGGCTGCCCTGCACCGCCTGGGTGACGCGGTAGGGGCCGTTGTAAAGGCCCGGGTTGGCGCTGTCCTGGTCGTAGGCGGTGCGGTTCCGGTACTCGGCCGGCGCGGCCAGGAAACGCTTCTTCTCGACATGGGCCGGCAGCAGGGCGAAATCGTTGATGGCGTTGTAGTCGAAGGTCAGGCGGTCGAGATGCAGCACGAAGCTCCGCTTGTCCTTGGATTCGATCTTCAGGATGCGGCGATAAAGCTCGGCATTGGCGATGCCCGATTGCGGGTGGCGGCCGACCTCCCAGGTGAAGACGACGTCGTCGGTGGTGACCGGGGTGCCGTCGGCCCAGACGGAATCGGCCCGCAGGGTGTAGGTGAGCGCCACGCCCTGTTTGCCGTCGGCGGTCTTTTCCGGCACCGCCAGCTTGTTGTCGATGGTGGGAAGCGTCTCGCACAGCATGCAGATCAGCTTCCAGTCGGGGCCATAGGCGGTGATCGGCCGCCGGGCCATGGCCAGCACATAGGTCTTGGCCAGCATCGATTCGATGCCCGGATGCAGCGTCACCGGATATTGGGTGATGCCGATAACCAGATCGTCCTTCGCCCGGGCCGGAACGGCCAGCAGCAAAAGCGACAACAGGGCGAGCAGGCGGATCATGCCGGTCTCCGGGCGAGGTGGACTGGCCCGATCCTACACCGGCCGATGGCCCAAACAAAGCTGTGCCGCCCCGGCCGGAGCGGCACAGCGATCGATTACTTGGTCGGAGCCTGCTGGTTATAGGGGCACCAGGCCGGCAGCTTGGTGGTATCGACGGTGCCGTCGGCATTCAGCGGCGGACCCATGCGGCCGGGGCCGAAGGTCTGGCCGGGGGCGGCGGCACGGTTCATCATCATCGGTCCGGGGCCGAACTGGCCGCTCTGGCGGGCCTTGATCATTTCCTCGTGGCGCCAGCCGGGGCCATAGCCGGGGCCGACACTCTTCGGGGCGGTATCTTCGGCGGCGGCGGCGCAGCCGGCCAGAAGCAGCAGACCGGCGAAGGCGGCGATGGTCTTGGTCAGGGTCTTCATGGCATCCTCCTGTGGTCCAAATTCTTCCTTGGATCCCATGAGACGCCTTGCCGGTAACGCCATGACGGGCCGGTTGGTAACGGAGTGTAACGCGGTGCTTCGACTGGTTTTGGCGATGGTTCTGCTGGCCGTTCCAGCCATTGCCGCCCCCTATCCCGACATGGTGGACCTGCCCGGCCGCCCGCTGGCCATGGCCCGTACCGAGACCACCGTCGGCCAGTGGCGGGCCTGCGTCGAGGATGGCGGCTGCCCGGCCAAGCCGACCTTGCGCTGGTCCGAGCCCGATCACCCGATGACCGACGTCACCCTGGCCGATGCCGAGGCCTTCGCCGCCTGGCTGAGCCGGGCCACCGGCCGTCACCACCGCCTGCCGACCATCGAAGAATGGGAAATCGCCGCCCGCGCCGGCACCACGACCGCCTTTGCCTGGGGCGAGACCATGCAACCCGGGCGCGCCGTTTGCTACGGCTGCGATCCCCGCTTCGACCACCGCCCGGCCCCGGTGGCGACCATGGCCGCCAATCCGTGGGGTCTGTTCGACATGCATGGCAATGTGTGGGAATGGACCCAGACTTGCGCCGATTCCGGGTGCCGGACCCGCTGGGTGGCCGGCGGCTCGTGGTATTTCGTGCCGCACCAGTCGCGATCCGATGGCCGCTCGGCCCAGGATGCGCGGCTATGGAGCTACGACATCGGCTTTCGGGTGGTCAGGGATTAAGCCTTACCAGGCTGCGGAAAAACTCGGCGTTCCTGTCAGTTTGCTCAATCCGTCATGGCCGGGCTTGACCCGGCCATCCACGTGTCCTCGCAAAAATTCCATTGAAAACAGATAGTTATGCGGCGCCGCGTGGATGCCCGGATCAAGTCCGGGCATGACGAAGAGGGGCTTTCGGACACCAGATCGGTGTTTTTCCGCAACCTGTTACGCCGCGTGCGGATGGGGCAAGGTGGCGACCGACAGCCAGAATTGCTTGAACTGGCGCACCGTGTGGATGAAGTCGTCCAGATTGACCGGCTTCGAGATGAAGGCGTTGACCCCGGTGGAATAGCAATAATCCACGTCCTCGCGCTGGGTCGAGGTGGTCAGCGTCACCACCGGTATGGTTTTCAGCGACGGGTCGGACTTGATGGCGCGCAGCACCTCGCGGCCATCCATCTTCGGCATGTTGAGGTCCAGCAGCACGATATCGGGGCGCGGCTTGTCGGCATAGGCCCCGTTGCGATGCAGGAAGGCCATGGCTTCGACGCCATCGATGACATGGTGAAGGGTGTCGAGCGGCGCTTCCTCCCGCAGGGCTTCCTTGACCAGGCGCGCGTCACCCCGGCTGTCGTCCACCAGCAAGATTTCCATGGGACGGCTCCCCACCATACTGAATCGGCCTCTCGATACGCACAATCTATCCATTGATTAGGATAGGGGAAAAAACCAGATACTTCAACGGTCCGGCCGGGGCGGGCGAATATCCCCATAAAATGCACGGGGAAAAACATCTTAACATCACCAGATTGATAGAGTAGTCTGGTGAACAAGGTGGAAATCTGGAAAAGCCCATGATCGAGCTGTTGAATGGCCTCAACCCCCTTTATTCCCTGTCGGGTCTGGGTGTCGGCATCCTGGTCGGCCTGACCGGGGTCGGGGGCGGCTCGTTGATGACGCCATTGCTGATCCTGGCCTTCGGCTTCCATCCGGCCACCGCCGTCGGCACCGATCTGCTGTATGCCGCCGTCACCAAAAGCGGCGGCACGGTCGTCCACGGGATGAACCGCAACGTCGATTGGCGGCTGGCCGGCTGGCTGGCGTTGGGCAGCGTGCCGGCGACCGCGGCGACCTTGGCCCTGCTGTTTCACTTGGGCGTGACCGGCAAGCAGGCCGGCGGATTGATGTCGGCCGGGCTGGGGGTGGCGCTGCTGCTGACCGCGCTGGCGATCTTCTGTCGCGGCCGCCTGCTGCGCTGGGCCGAAAGCCGGCCGCGCCGGCTGTCGCCAGGCGCCACCATCCGCACCACTGTCTTGCTGGGCGCCATCATGGGGCTGTTGGTTTCGGTATCGTCGGTGGGTGCCGGCGCCATCGGCGTGACCGCCCTGTTGCTGCTTTATCCCGGCCTGCCGACCGCCCGCATCGTCGGCACCGACATCGCCCACGCGGTGCCGCTGACTTTGGTGGCCGGCATCGGCCATTGGATGCTGGGTTCGGTCGATTGGCTGTTGCTGATTTCGCTGCTGGTCGGTTCGCTGCCCGGCATCGCCATCGGCTCGGCCCTGGCGGTGCGGGTGCCGGAAGCAGTGCTGCGCCCGCTGCTGGCCACCGTGCTGGTGGTGATCGGCGGCAAGCTGCTGCTGTCGGCTTAAGGGGCTTTGTGCGCGAAGCGCTGCCCGTGCCGGGCCGGCTCAAACGCCGCCGGGCTTGATGCTGTGCCAAAAAGCCCGAGCGGCGATTGAGCCGCCCGGGATCGGGCGTGCCAAAGGCATAACAACGAAGCGCGCCCGTGCCGGGCCGGCTCAGACGCCGCCGGGCTTTGTGCTGTGCCGGAATTTGGCGCTGCGCCAAAAAGCCCGAGCGGCGACTGAGCCGCCCGGGATCGGGCGTGCCAAAGGCATAACAGCGAAGCGCCGCCCGGCACGGGCGCGCCACAGGCAAAACCCTTACTCGGCGGCGTCGCCCTTCAAGCGTTCGATTTGCGCGCCGCAGGCCGCCAGCTTTTCTTCGACCCGTTCATAGCCGCGATCCAGGTGATAGACGCGGTTGACGATGGTCTCGCCTTCCGCCGCCAGGCCAGCCAGGATCAGGGACGACGACGCCCGCAGGTCGGTGGCCATCACCGGAGCGCCCGACAGCCGGGGCACGCCCCGCACGATCGCCGAGGCGCCATGGACATTGACCCGCGCCCCCATGCGCATCAGTTCGGGAACATGCATGAAGCGGTTCTCGAAGATGGTTTCGGTGATCATGCTGGCGCCCTTGGCGGTGGCCATCAGCACCATCAACTGGGCCTGCATGTCGGTGGGAAAGCCGGGATAGGGCTCGGTCATGATGTCGGTGCCGACCAGGTCGCCGGTGTCGGCCTTGACCCGCATGCCGCGCGGGGTTTCTTCCACCGAAACGCCGCATTCGGTCAGGGTCTTGATCACCGCTTCCATCAGGTCGAAGCGGGCGCCGACCAGTTCGACGTCGCCCCGGGTGATGGCGGCGGCCACCGCGTAGGTGCCGGTCTCGATCCGGTCGGGCACCACCGAATATTCGGCGCCATGCAGGCGATCGACGCCCTCGATGCGCAGCGTGCCCGATCCGATGCCGGAAATCTTCGCCCCCATCGCCACCAGGCACAGGGCCAGGTCGGTAACCTCGGGCTCGCGGGCGGCGTTGGCGATCACTGTCTCACCCTCGGCCAGGGTGGCGGCCATCATCAAATTCTCGGTGCCGCCGACGGTGATCTGCGGGAAAATGATGTGAGCGCCCTTCAGGCGGCCCTTGACCCGGGCATTGATATAGCCTTCCTGCAGCTCGATCTCGGCACCCATCTGCTCCAGCGCCTTGAGGTGCAGATCGACCGGCCGGGTGCCGATGGCGCAGCCGCCGGGCAGCGACACCTTGGCCTGGCCGCAGCGGGCCAGAAGCGGCCCCAGCACCAGCACCGAGGCGCGCATCTTGCGCACCAGATCGTAAGGCGCGGTGGTGTTGGTGATGGTGCCGGCGGTCAGCTCCAGCACCCGGCCGGTATGGCCGCCATGGCGGGAATCGCCATTCAGCGCCAAGGTCACGCCGTGCTGGGCCAGCAGATTGGCCATGGTGGTGATATCGACCAGATGCGGCAGGTTCGACAGCGCCAGGGTCTGGTCGGTCAGCAGGCAGGCCGGCATCAGGGCAAGGGCGGCGTTCTTGGCGCCGCCGATGGCGATGGTGCCCTTCAGCGGAACGCCGCCGTGGATGCGGATCCTGTCCATATGTCGCGTTCGTCCTGGTCGGGTGGAAAGGGCAAGGGTTTAGCCCCCGGCCAGGGGCCGGGTCAAGCCTGCCGTGCTAAAGCTTCGGCAGGGTCACGCCCTTCTGGCCCATATATTTGCCGGCGCGGTCGCCATAGGACGTCTCGCACGGCGAATCTCCCTTCAGGAAGATGAACTGGCAAGCACCCTCGTTGGCATAGATCTTGGCCGGCAGCGGCGTGGTATTGGAAAATTCCAGCGTCACATGGCCTTCCCATTCGGGTTCCAGCGGGGTGACGTTGACGATGATGCCGCAGCGGGCATAGGTCGACTTGCCCAGGCAGATCACCAAGGTATCGCGCGGGATGCGGAAATATTCCACCGTGCGGGCCAGGGCGAAGGAATTGGGCGGAATGACGCAGACGTCGGTCTCGCGGTCGACGAAGCTCTTTTCCGAGAATTGCTTGGGGTCGACCACCGCCGAATCGACGTTGGTGAAGATCTTGAACTCGGGCGCCACCCGGGCGTCATAGCCATAGGACGACAGCCCGTACGAGATCACGCCTTCCCGCTGCAGCTTCTCGGTGAACGGCTCGATCATGCCCTTGGTCAGGGCCATTTCACGAATCCAGGTATCGGGCATGACGGACATGTGCGGGCGCTCCCCTCGAAGGTCTCGGGCTTTTTACCGTTTGGCCCGGTCCAGCGCAAGGTCGGCCTGGGCCGACGGCGCGGCCTCCGGTTCGGTGTCGGCGCGCTCGCGTTCTTGCTGTTTGCGCCGGGCCAGATTGGCGCGCAGCGCCTCGGCCTGACGCATCTTGCGCAGTTCAGCTCCGGTCGGCGGCTTCGGCTTGGCGGCGGGCGGGCGGGGGGTGTCGGTCATGGCCGCTATTTTCCGCCGAAAATTTCCTTGGTCAATGGGGGAGGAATCCCGCTTGACGTTATGAAAGGGGGTGTGGCATAAAGCGCCCCTCTTCGGGGGGGCACCCTTTGCCCCCGTGAACGAGATGCTGCCGTAGCTCAGTCGGTAGAGCATACCCTTGGTAAGGGTAAGGTCGATGGTTCGATTCCATTCGGCAGCACCATTTTTCTCCTGAGAATTCAGGACAGAAGGCCGGGCCAGAAGCCCGGCCTTTTTGCTGTGCGCAGCCTTCTCATGCGAAAATTCCGCAAAAGGGAAAAAATACCTTTACTTTCCCGGGCCGCGACGTTACCGTCCCCCATGTTCGGCGGCCGAAGGGCCGTTTTTCTCGGCCCTTGAAAGGAACAAAACATGTACAATAATCCACTCGACCAGGGGTTCGGTTTCGGCCGCAATCAATCCTCCTCCGACGACGACTTCTTTTCGCTCGGTGCCCCGGTGGGGCCGGGTCAGCCCAACCGGCGTGAGGACGTCATCAAGGTCGAAACCATCCTCGGCAATACCGGCCATCACGACCTTGCCAAGACCGACGGCCCGTTGGGCTGGTGGGGCGATCGGCAGGAAAAGGCGGTCAAGGACTGGCAGGGGGAGAACGGTTTGAAGGTGGACGGAATGCTGAAGCCGAACGGCCCCACCATCTCCAGCCTGAAACAGGCTGCCGGCGGCCTGCTGGGCGGTTTCAAGCCCCCAAGCCCGGACGAGGTGGACGACCACCACGATCGCCTGGGGCGTGGCGAGCCGGGTATTCTCAACACCCGCCCGGCGCGCCTGTCGATCCCGGTACCGGAGAAGGTGCCCGAGTTGGACGAGCAGACGCTCGCCTTCAACGCCGACAGCGCCCGGGCGCTGACCCGCACTAGCGTCGATGGCGAGGTGCCCAACATCTACGCCAATTATCTCAAGCAGGCCGGCGCGGACGGCCATACCACCGTGCTCGATCTGGTCGATCAGGTGAACAACACCGAAGGCCGCGACCGCGCCGAGCGCGTGCTGCACGGCATCCTTGGACAAGTGCCGCCCGAACAGGCCAAGGCCTTTCTGGGTGGCGAGGTGCCGGCCAAACGTCCCATCGGCGTGCGCATGGCCGATCTCGCCGATGACGACAAGGTGCCGCTGTTCGCGCGGGCGGCGGCGGTACCGGCGGCCGAAGCGCCGAAGCCGGTCCAATTGGCCGAGGCCGATACGGGCTCAAGGACCGATGCGGCCCCGGCAAGTGCTCCGCAGCTCCCGATCACCCAATCGGCCGAGTCCTCACCGCCCAAGCCGGCTTCCGCGCCGGAAGCCAAGCCCGAGCCCGAGCGGATGCCCGCGCCGGGCGGCACGCCGGCCCCGCAGCCGGAAGGCGGTACCGATACCGAGCGCCTGTTGGGCATGCCCATTCCCGACGACGAAGACGCCCGCAAGGAAGCCCGCGCGACACTGGAAAAGGTCCGTGACCGCGGCAAGGCCTTGGGTCAGGACAAGGCCAGCGAATTTCTGGAACGTTACCTCAATGGCGATGGCTCTCCGGTCACCCTCGACAAGGATTGGGTGCGCGGCCACAAACCGGTGCAAGAGGCTGAACGCAAAGGCGAAGGGCATTTCGAGAACTGGCTGTCGGGCAAGGGGCGTCCCGACACCGAATTAAAGACGATCAACGACCACATTCCCCGCGACGGTGAGACCACCGAGATCAAGGGGTTGAAGTGGGATGCCGCCGCCGACAATTCGGTGTGGAAGGCGTTGGACGATCGCAGCAACGCGCTGGGGGGCCTCAGTGTCAAGGGCGTTGGCGACCTCAAACTCGAACGCCGCGGCGACGAGGTCATCGTCACCGGCAAGGTCACGCAGAGCGCCGAAGACCGGTACGATTTCAGCAAGGGCAAGACCGAGGAGGAGAAGAGGAAATACGCGGGCGAGGTCCTGCCCCAGGGTGTCGCCGGTGGAAACTTCAACCTTACCCGCGGCCAGATCGACCAGCTCGAAGCGGCCGGCGGCGCCAAACCCTTCAACATCCTGACCGACCCTTGGACCAAGGAACTGGTCGGCCGTCTCAAGCTGGACAAGGACGGGCGCGTCATCGGCTCTACCTTCGAGTGGAAACGTTGACGCCCTGCGCGTAGGATGCGTGCATGAGTTTGCGCCGCTTCCTTCGCATCACCCTGGCCGCTACCGCCCTTCTGGCGGTGGCGGCCCTTGGCGGGCTGGGCTGGTTCAACTGGTGGATCCGCCACACCTGGATGCCCATCCATCCCGTCTGCTGGGATGGCGAAGCCCTGGTGCAATTCACTGAGCCCCTAACCCCTGAGGCACATGAGCTGTTCTTGCGCTATGTTTCATGGACTCGTGCGCGAGATGCCGAGAAATACAGGGCGCAACGCGCCACTTATGTCCGCGTGATCGGCTCCCAAGCCTATGTCCGCACATGGTTTTGGCTGTTGGGACCGGTGGAGATGATGAACCTCCAGGCCTACTTCGAGAACGACCTTGAGAAAAGGTTCAACAAAGGGGAAATCGTAACCTGCCTCGGCCTCGCGAGGATCGCCACCATCCGCCGCTCCGACCATTACGCCACCGAACCCTACATCTCGGATAGCACCAGCGAGATCCTCACGCCTTTCACCTTCGGCGTTGAACGCGAGCGCGAGGGGGAATACTCGCTGGTGGGCCGCCTTTTCCAGCACTTCGACGATATCCCGCCTCAGCCGTCGAGCGGAAAGCGCCATTAGCATGCGCCTATCGAGATTTGCGATACCTTCGAAGTGGTGATTGAGTTTCGGTAGCCGAGGGCGCCAAGAAGGACCCGCAATGGGGGGGCAGCATGCTCGCGATGTCAGCCGCGAGGTCTACAAGGACAACCCTCAGGCTGCCGAGGAAATGGTCCGCCA
The DNA here is from genome assembly GCF_902729445.1 of Magnetospirillum sp. LM-5. NCBI lineage: Bacteria > Pseudomonadati > Pseudomonadota > Alphaproteobacteria > Rhodospirillales > Rhodospirillaceae > Magnetospirillum > Magnetospirillum sp. LM-5. The sequence goes on from NZ_CACVCE010000005.1 coordinate 44,201, forward strand.
GGGAGAGAAAGCCGGGGTGAAGGTCGGTCTGTATGCAGATGGGCATCAGGCGAGCAAGGGCATCGATGAGTTGCTCAAGGACGCGAAAGGCGGTCATCTGTCATCCGGTCCTGACGCCGGCAGCAGGGAATGTGTCGCCCTGGTCAAGCACGCCACCCCCGAGCTGCAGGGTATTCGCGCCAGCGACTGGAAGGAGGGCGAGAAGATCAAGGGGGCGGGCGACCCGCCGCTGAAGCCGGGCACCGCCCTGGCCACGTTCGAGGACGGAAAATACCAGAACAAGCCCACCGGCAACCATGCGGTGGTGTTTGAGAAGTACGGCACTCAGGGCGGTAAGCAAGGCATGTGGGTGTTGGACCAGTCCGACAGGCAATCTGCCGACCGCAGGTTCATTCCGTTCGACAATCCTGGCGGCAAGCGCACATCCCAAGCGGACAAATATTCGGTGATCCGCAGACCGTGAGTGGGTATCCTCCCCGACAGAGTGTGGCACCTCGTTGGGGGAGGGTTTCATATGCGTCTGCCGGTATTGATCAGCCTCCTCAGCCTCTTGCCTTTGGCTGTCGCCCATGCAGATCCCGTTGTCGCGGAATGTCCGGCGGAATGGAGTTTCGGCGCCGAGAGGCTCCCCCTTTTTTGGGCGAACATATGGGCAGACTATCAGGTTATCGATGATGAGTTTGGCGAAACGTCCGATGTTCCAGGGCGGGCAAGCGTTCAAATCGAGCTGAAAAAGGTGGACCGGCGCCCTCTCTTCTTGTTTTGCCGTTACAAGGAAATGTCCGGGTTTAACGTAGCCGTCTCGATCCCCGAAGGGGCTAAGACCTGCATGGTCGAATGGCAGGGGGCCAAGTGGGACGCCCGGGAGAAGGTCAACCGCGATTACGTGCGCGCCCTTCGCGCCGAATGCCGTGGAACGCTGCAAGGGGAGCCGTCGCAGGCTTTTCCTGCGGAGATTCCCTCGCTGACCAGCGATGTCGAAGGGCTGCGTTTGCGCCAGCCTGCCGATGAGTTGAAGGCATTGGTGTTGTCCCGAGGGGGCAGTTGGACCCAATGGGCCGTGGGAGCGCCGGCCGAAATCGCGTTGGGTGACGCGCGGCTGAGGGTGGTGTTCTCTTCGGCCACCGGTCTGTCGCGCAAGGTCGTTCTTTACGGCCCACCCTGGCCGCCGCGTGATCCGGGATTCTACGCGGCAATCATCCAGCGCTTCGGCTTACCCGAGCATCCGTATGCCGCTCAATGCACCAAGGCCTGGAACACCTATGGTCAAAACAACGACATCCAGGTGGAATGGTATCGCCCCTGCAAAACCGACAGCCCCAGCGCGCCCCAGGAGATGAGGCTGGTGGACATGGCCGATCCTGAGTCGAAGAAGGAACGCGAATAGGCTTTGCGTGTCTCAAGAAAGGCCGCCGCGTCCGGTGCGATGCCGGAGAAGGTGCGCGCGTGCCGCGATGCCCAGCGCCAGGGTCAGCAAAAGCGTCGCCGCGGCGAAGGTCGTGCGCGTTCCGGCCGCGATCGCCGCCGGAGCGGCCAGGGTGATGTCGCCGCCTCCCGCCCCGAAGGCGAAGATCGCCCCCATCACCGAGGCCCCGGTGATCAGGCCCAGATTGCGCGACAGGCTCAGCATCGCCGAAACCGCGCCGCGCTGATCGGCGTGGATGCCGGTCATGATGGCGGTGTTGTTGGCCACCTGGAACAGGGCGTAGCCGGTGGTGACGAGTGCCAGCGGCGCCAGATAGCCGCCGATTCCCCACATTTCAGGGATCACGGCCAGGGCCAGGCAGCCCATGGTCATCGCCGCCAGCGCGCCGACCATCATCCGCCGCGAGCCAAGGCGATCGACCGCCCGGCCCGCCGGCAACCCGGCCAGCGCCGCGACGACCGGTCCGAACGCCAGGGCCAGGCCGGCCATGGCCGTCGGCAGGCCCAACCCGTGGGCCAGGTGGAACGGCCCCACCACCAGCGTCGCCATCATCACCGTCGCGACCACCGCGCTCATGCCCAGGCTTGAGCCGACCAACGGGCTGCCAAGAATAGCCGGCCGGATCAAGGGCGAGGCGACCTTGGTCTGGCTCCGCAGGAACAGCCCGCACCCGACGGCCGACGCCAGCAGCAAAGCGAGATTGAGCGGCCCGAAATCCCCCTGCCCATTGGTCATCGCCAGCGCATACGAGGCAAGGCTGGCGCCCAGCAGCAAGGTGCCGGGGACATCGAAGCCGGGTCGCTCGGTCGGGATATGGTCGCGGGGAAGGGCGCGGCGGGCCAGGGCCAAGGTCAGTCCACCCAGCGGCGCGAGGACCAGGAAGATGGCTCTCCAGCCCAGTTCGGCCACCATGATGCCGCCCAGGGCCGGCCCCAGCGCGGTGCCGGCCGCCGACATGGTCGCCAGCAGCCCCATGGCGCTGCCGGTCCTGGCCTTCGGCACCGTTTCCCCGACCAGCGCCACCGAAAGCGCCATCATGATGGCCGCGCCCAGCCCCTGCGCCGCGCGGGCGGCGATCAGCACGTCCAGCGTCGGGGCCAGCCCGCCCAACACCGAAGCCGCCGAGAACAGGGCGATGCCGACCAGCAGCAGGCGTCGGCGGCCGATGATGTCGGCCAGCCGGCCCACGCTGACGATCAAGGTGGTGATGGCCAGCAGATAGGCCAGGACGATCCACTGGACGTCCTGGAACGAGGCCGCGAATGTCCGGGCCAGAACCGGCAGCGCCACGTTGGCGATGCTGGTGCCCAGCGACGGCAGCAGCATGGACAGCGACAGGCTGGCCAGGCTCCATGGCAGGGGAACGGGTTGGGTTGAGGTGATCCGGGGCATCTCGGCCTCCTTGGAAGGAATGGTCTCCTTGAAGGTAAGGCCTGGCATGACATGGCGGAACGCGCAGCATTCGCACTGTATTCGTGCGTCCGGCGCCCTATTAGGTTAGGATGGCGTCATGGCGATGCCCGATCTCAATCTGCTGGTGACCCTGGACGTGCTGCTTGCCGAAGGCAGCGTCGCGCGGGCGGCCAAACGTCTGCGCCTCAGCCCATCGGCCATGAGCCGGGCGCTGGGCCGCCTGCGCGAAACCACCGGCGATCCGCTGCTGGTGCGGGCCGGGCGCGGCCTGGTGCCGACGCCTCGGGCTGTGGAACTGCGCGACCGGGTTCATCACCTGGTGCAGGACGCCGAAAGCGTGCTGCGTCCCGCCCAGGCGGTGGATCCGGAGCGGCTGGTCCGCACCTTCACCCTGCGCACCAGCGAGGGGTTCGTGGAAAGCTTCGGGGCGGATCTGGTGGCCCGTGTCGGCGCCGTCGCGCCCGGCGTGCGTCTGCGCTTCGTGCCCAAGCCCGACCGGGGCAGCGGGCCGCTGCGCGATGGCGACGTCGATCTGGAAACCGGGGTGGTGGGGGCGATGACCGGCCCTGAAGTGCGGGCTCAGGCCCTGTTCCGCGACCGCTTCATCGGTGTGGTCCGCCCTGACCATCCGCTGGCCGGGGAGGCGATCACCGCCCAGGCCTATGCCGCCGGCCGGCATGTTCTGATATCCCGCGACGGCCGTGACGAGGGGGGCATCGACGGGGCCTTGGCCGCCCTGGGGCTGGAACGGAAGATCGCCGCCATCGTCGGCGGCTTTTCCGGCGCGGTGGCGCTGGCCCGCGGTTCGGACCTGATCGCCACCGTTCCGGAACGCCATACCGTGGCCTTGCGGGCGGGGATGGCCTTCTTCCCCGTGCCCCTTTCCCTGCCCGAGGTCACCGTAAGTTTGCTGTGGCATCCCCGACTGCATGCCGATCCCGCCCATCGCTGGCTGCGCGGTCTTGTTCAGCAGACCTGCGCGTCCAATAGGGGGTGCTCTGACCGTGCGGGCGCCGGTACGCCTGGGTGAAAATAACCGGCGCCCGTTCAATCTGTGAGACTCATTGAATCTAGGACGTTTTTCGAGATGCTCTCGGGCCGCCGAGGGCATCACCGGCGCCGCCTCGCGTCCGTTTCGCTCCATCGTGTGTGGAATTACAACTTTGGTCGTGGTTCACTATCAGTCTGCCTGTGGCAGCCAGCCAGGCTGGGCCGTTTCGATGGTCTTGGGGGCCGACTGGAGTGGGGTGTAAAGGATCGGTGCTGCATGCGTGGAGGCTGGTTCGTCACATTTCTGCTGGCGCTGACGTTGTCGGCAATCGGGGCTTCCGTGGCTGCTGCGGACAAGCGTCTGCGCGTGCTGGCTTGGCCCGGATACGCCGATTCCGACTTGGTAAAGGCGTTCGAACAAAGCACCGGGAGCCGTGTCGAGGTTTCGATCGTCGATAACGACGCCCAACTCTGGGAACGGGTCAACCAGAACGATGGCGGCGATTTCGACGTCTTCGCCGTGAATACCGCCGAGTTGCAGCGTTACCTCGACAAGGGATTGGTGGCGCCCATTGACGAAAGCGCGATCCCAAATATCGCCCACCAATTGCCGCGATTTCGCGATATCGCCGAGGTACCTGGCTTGACCCGAGGTGGAAGGCGCCAAGCGGTGCCCTATACCTATGCCGAGATGGGGCTGATTTATGACCCCGGCCAGGTGGATGCGCCGCCGACCTCCATTGCCTCGCTGTGGGATCCCCGGTACCGGGGCAAGGTGCTGCTGTACAATGGCGGCAGCCACAATTTCTCATTGGCCGCCCAGATTTTGGGAAACCGGAATGTCTTTCAGCTTCAACAGAGCCAATGGTCCGATGCGGTCAATCAGTTGATCGACATGCGGCGCAATGCCGGAGCCTATTATACCCAGCCAGAGGAGTCGGCGGCGCTTTTCAGGCAAAAGCATGCGGCGATCATGTTTGCCAATTACGGCTCGCAGCAAATCAAGTTGTTGAAATCATCGGGCATCGATGTCGGCTATGCGATCCCCAAAGAGGGCGCGTTGGCCTGGTTGGATTGCTGGGTGATCGTCGGCAGGGCCCGCGATATCCCCCTTGCCCATCAATGGATCGACTTCATGCTGGGACCCGCCGCCGGGCAGGCATTGCTTGAACGCCAAGGTCTCGCCAACACCACATCGCCATCGCCCTTCGTGGCGGATTCTGACCATATCATCTGGCTGGAGCCCGTGGAGAACGTTTCACGCAGGGAATTGTTGTGGGAGCGCATCATGGCCGGCTACCGGGCCAGCAAGGTGCTGGTACAATGAGTTTTGGCTATGCCGCTCGCCTTGGCTGGGTGCTGACGATATCCTGCATCCTTATTACCGGAATTATCGGGCTTTATGCCTATCGAGCCAGCAATGACCTGCTGGTCGCCGGCGCCATCGAGGCGCTGTCGGTCAATGCCGTGGTGATGAAGGACCGCCTGTCAGCTCTGCGTCGCAATGTGGCCCGAGACTTGGGCGTGCTGGCAAATCACCCATCCAGCCGCGCCGTTTTGCAACAAAATCAGGGCCGCCCGGTCGCTGACGTCGAAGCCTTATTCAAGCTGCTGATGCAGCAAAACCCGTCCTATCTGCAGATTCGCCTTATCACGGAACACGATTTCGGGCTCGAATTGGTGCGCGTCGATCGAGACCTGGAAGACCTGGTAAGCGTGACCGGCGACGAGCTTCAGGAAAAGGGGCATTTTCTCTATGTCTCGGAAACGCTGAAGCTAAAGTCTGGCGAGATCTATATTTCGCCGATCGTTATTAATCACGAGCGCGGTTCCCACGCCGGCCTGCACCAGCCCACCTCGACCTTTGCGACCCCGGTCGTCGATAACGACGGTCGGGTGCTTGGCGTGATCGTGCTGAACCTTGACCTGAACAATGCGTTCCATGCGCTCACAGCCGATTTGCCCCGCCATTTCCGGCACTTCCTGACCAACCAGCTCGGAGATTTTCTGATCCATCCGGATCCGAGCCGGGCCTTCGGGTTCGATCGTGGCCAGCGGATCCTGGTGCAAGACGAATTTCCGGCTACGGCGGCGCTGATCGATAGCGCGACAGTCAACAACATCGTGGAGACCCAAACCAACGACTCGGAAGGTCATTCGCTGGTCACGATTTTCATTCGGGATACCGATCCGATGTTTTTCGGGGCCAACACGCTGTTCCTTGGCGTGGGCGCCCCCAGGGAACTGGTGCTCGTCAAAGCCGACGAAATGGGACGGACCATTCTGGTCATCATCGGGGCGATCTCTTTCGGGGGTGTTCTGCTGGCGGTGGCGCTGGCGCGCTATATGACATTGCCCATAAACCGGTTGACCGACGCAGTCAGGCACTTCGAGGTCAACCGCGACATTTCCGCCCTGCCAACCGAGCGGACCGATGAACTGGGACAATTGGCGTGTAGCTTCCTGGACATGCAAAACAAAATCCGCCAGCAATTCGAGCAGTTGCAAAAAAGCAATGCGGAAATGGAGACCCTGGCGCAGCATGATGCGCTGACCGGTCTATTCAATCGCAGAAAGCTGGACGAGACGTTGGAATGCGAATTCGCCCGTTCCCAACGATTCGAGAACGCGATATCGGTGATCCTTCTCGATATCGATCATTTCAAATCGGTCAATGACATCTTTGGCCATCAGGTCGGCGACGCCGTTCTGCGACATTTGTCCGATGAACTTAAGGGACAAATCCGGGAAACCGACATGCTCGGTCGTTGGGGCGGAGAGGAGTTTCTGATTATTTGTCCCGGAAACGATCTGGACGGCGCGACCATGCTGGCCGAGAAACTGCGTCGGATCGTGCGCGAGTGCGAATTCCCGATGGTCGGCAGAAGAACGTGCAGCTTTGGCGTCGCAAGCCGCCATCCGGGCGAACGGGAAAATGAACTCATCGCAAGGGCCGACGCCGCCCTTTACCAGGCCAAGCGTCAAGGTCGCGATCGTGTCGTTCAGGCCAATGGTGCGGAACGAAGGGTGAGTTCGTAGCCCGTGCCAAGGGCACAAGATCGGGCTGTGTCGGATCAGGGCGTTTGCCTGCCCGCAACCGACCGGACCGGTCCATCACGCCCCTGCGGATCACTCGGTAGCATCGGGCCTGATCTGCAACAAGCCCGATTTCTTGTCCCACGGAAAAAGAGATCGGCCGGTACCGTGCGGTATCGACCGTAAGCTCAAGTGCTTGAAAAGAAAGGGTGGCGGAGGGAGAGGGATTCGAACCCTCGGTAGAGGTTTACCCTCTACGACGGTTTAGCAAGGCGCCTGAAACGCGCTTGTTTACAGGGTTTATTGCGGCTGATATCATTTTTGTCCCAGCATTGTCCCATGGGATTCGCCATGCCGCGCATCAGAACCCGCAACGGCCGCCATACCGCCGAAGTCCGCTATAAGGGCGTGGTGATCGCCCAGACCTTTCACAGCAAGACCGCCGCCGACGTATGGGGCAAAAAGGTCGAGGTCGCCATCGAGGCGGGCAAGTGGCCCGACCCCGACTTGATCCCGCCGCACCTGCGCGGCAAATGGGGTCTGGTCGAGGCGGAGGCCGCCCCCATCGACGACAGCCAACCGCACCCCGGCTGGACCTTGGACCAGGCGTTGGACCATTACCTGCGCACGGTGACCGAGGGCAAGAAGGGCTATCAGCAGGAAAAGACCCGCATCGCCTGGTGGCGCCGCCAGGACTTGGCGGCCAAGCGCCTGGACGAGGTGACGCCCGAAGACATTCAGGCCCATGTCGGCCGCCGCATGGCCGAGGGCCGGGCCAGCAGCACGGTCAGGAACGAGGTGTTCCTGATCTCGGGCCTGTACGAGGTGGCGCGCGAACGCCCGACCCAGAACGGCTGGGGCCTGACCGACCTGGTCAACCCGGCTCCCCTCGTCCGCCTGCCCGAACCGCCGGCCCCGCGCAAGCGCCGGTTGGAGGACGCCGAACACGACGACGGCCAAGGCGAGGAGGTCCGCATGCTAGACGCGGTACGGGCCGGCGCCGATGGCGAGGAAATGGCCCTGGTGTGCATCCTGGCCTTGGATACCGGCATGCGGCTGTCCGAATTGCTGGACATCCGCGTCGGCCAGATCAAGCGCACCCGTGGTGGCCGCTATATCCAACGCCCCGATTCCAAGAACGGCCACGCCCGCAAGGTGGTCCTGACCAGCCGCGCCGCCGCGACCCTGGACACCCTGCTGGCCGCCCTGCCCAAAGACGCCGCCAAAGATCGCCGCCTGTTCACCCTGGATGCCAACCAGGTCGATTACCGTTGGCGCTCCGCCCGCAAGGCGGCCGGCGTGATCGGGTTGCATTTCCACGATTTGCGCCACGAGGGGCTTTCCCGCATGGCCGAGAAGGGGCTGACCATCGGCGAGTTGGCCGAGCAGTCCGGGCATCGGACGGCGCAGGTGTTGCTACGTTACGTGAATGCGAAGGTGTCGGAGGTGGCGAAGAAGCTGGGGTGAGGGGGCTGGATCGCGGCTAGATCGGCTGTAATGCAGTCGTGAATGAGCCCGAAGGGGACTGGCAGGTTTTGGGAAAACGTGTAGAACAGCAGTCGGTCCTTTGATGCCTCTGGCAGTGATCTGCGTGCATGGCCTGTGCTCGACTTCGCACGGGCTTAAGGAGCCGGAAGGGGCGCGCCGTATACAAGCTATGTCAGTCCTAGGCCGACGAGGTGGCCAAGGCAAACGCCGGCTCCTCAATCTCTTCAGCTTTACGAGCAATTTCCACAAGGCTGCGCCCGACCGGAGAATATAGAGATTGGCGCGCTACTTTAACTGACCTATCATTGCGGACTTCGCGGCCATCCTAACTGCCACTATCTCTGCGGCGATACGGCACGGTTGCGACGGAGGGAGCATGGAAACAGCGATCGCCAGACAGATTAGCCGGTGCGCGCGCGAGCAGGAGATACCAACTGTTGCGCTCCGGCGGATAGAGCCGCTGACCGAGGCAATCGCGCGATTTCCATCGACCCGTTACTACGGCAGCAAGCGTAGATTGTTGGGTTGGATGTACGGGCATCTTGCCGGATTACGCTTTGAAACCGTACTCGACGCCTTCGGCGGAACTGGTTCTGTTTCGTTGCTGTTTAAGGCAATGCGCAAGCAAGTTACCTATCATGATGGTATGCGCTTCAACGAGGATGTTGCACAAACTTTGCTTGCGGATGATCTGGCGTTTGCCCGCACTGAGCTTGAATCGTTACTGGCAAGCGTTAGTCCATGCACCGCAACAATAGCGCGCCGGTTTGACGGGGTATTCTTTACAGCCGCAGAAAATTGCTGGCTCGACGGGTTTATCGAGGCCCTCGCGGAAGCAGCGCTGAGCGCCAAGTATGTCGCGCTATCGCGCTATTTGCTCTACCAGGCATGCCTCAAGAAGCGTCCATTCAATCTGTTCCACCGCGCCAATCTAGGCCTGCGGACAAGAAGCGGTGTGAAGCGTAGCTTCGGTAATGCCGTGACCTGGGAGCGTAGTTTTGCGGATCACATGGTTCAGGCCTATGACGAATTGGCCCGGCTAGCGTTACCGCGCACGCGTTGTGCAAGCATTCTACCGGCAAGTGATCCAAATCTGATTTCACCAGGCTATGACCTTGTGTATGTCGATCCTCCATATATCAATCGCGAACAGCGCTATAATCGCGATGATTACTGGCGTCGCTACCATTTTCTTGAGGGACTGGCATGCTACCAGAACTGGGAAGAACAGATCGATCCCGCTTCTGAGATCGGGCTTTTTCCGGCCCCTGACTGGTTCGGAGAATGGGGGCGCATCGGCGCGTTCAAGGATCGGTTGTTCTCGTTCGTCGATGCGCATCGACGTTCGATCGTAGTTTTGTCCTATGTCTCGGGCGCGCATCCATCCGAGGCAGAAATAAAAGCTCATTTTGAGGACAGATTTTCCGAGGTATCAGTGCATTCTGCGCCTCATCACCACGCATTAAGCAAATCGCGCAAGCGAGAGCTCCTTTTTATCGGGCGACCTAAATGAACTTGGAAACAGGCGCAACCCGCGTGCCGATCTGGATTCTTGTGGCCAGCGGGGTGATTATTGTAATAGCAGTACTAGGGTACTGGTATTACAAGGCTGATCCGGCAGAAGCAAAGCTGGTCGGGTTCCTGGGGGGTGTTGTCACTGGGCTGGTGGTCTATCTCGCGACTTTCCTCTCGGTATTGGGGCCGCTACGCGAACTCGACCGATTTCATCGAATGGGGATCAGGGGGTTGCTCGCCAACCGACATGACAAACTCTATTATCGGAGCCTAGTGAAGAAAAGCCGACAACGGGTCGATGTCATGGGGGCCTCGTGTAATCGTTTTGTGCGCGATTTCCTGGACCCCGATGCTGACGATAAAGTTCTGGTCGATGCGCTCAGCAAGCATAATCAGCTTCGCGTCCGGCTGATGATCCCCGATGACGAGCATATGACCGATGAGGCACGCGATATCGTCAAGCACATGCTACCGGGTATTAATAAATTGCGCATGAGCTTCGGTGATCGTGTCGAGGTGCGGCGGTTCAATGATCGCGCACGGCACAGCTTCGTGCTAGTCGATGGCGACCTCATAGCGGGACCGGTGTTCGACGGCGACCGCAGTCGCCATGCGCCTGCCGTGCATGTCGCGCTTGAGACGCTGTTCGGACAGAAGTACAGCGCCTACTTCGACGAGTTGTGGCGTGCTTCGCCCACTGCGTAGCGTGATTATCCGAGTTCGCCCGCGTGTTCATATCGGCCTTCTGTCGATGCACGCAGGCGCACCGCGGATGAACGGAGGGATCGGCTTTTCCGTCGAGGCGCCGCTGGCACGGCTTGATATAAGCGCGGCAGATCGGACTGCTATCTGCGATAGCCGCCCAGTCCCAATGGGCGCGGATGAACAGGCGCAACTCATCAAGGGGATCTCGCATTTCGCCGACATGCATAAAATCGTGCAAGGGGTCCATATCGAGATCACTGGAGCGATGCGTACACATGTGGGGATGGGGTCGGCGACTGCGCTGCGCCTCGGATCGATTGAAGGATTAGCGAAACTAAATGGCCTGCAGCTTCCCCGCGATGCGCTGATTAAGGCCTCAGGGCGCGGCGGCACATCTGGAATCGGGATCAATAGCTATTTCGAGGGCGGGATGATCTGCGACCTCGGCCGCGCTGCCGATGGTGCACGTCACGCGCCTTCGTCGATCGTGCTCTCTGCGCATTCGCCACTCGCTTTACCTATGATTGAAATGCCGCCCTGGCCGATACTATTGTGCATCCCGCGAGCGATTGTGCCAAAGAGCCAAATCGAGGAGATCGCGTTTTTCTCTCGTACCGCGCCGCTGCCAGCGCCAGCAAGCTTCAAAGCCTGTTATATCGCACTGTTCGGCATTTATGCAGCAGTTCGCGAGCGCAACTATACAGCATTCTGCGATGGAATAGACGCGATGCAGGATACCGACTGGAAGCGTGCCGAACGTGCAGAATATGGTGACACGCTTGCCGGGGTCTCGACCGTGTTGCGAGCGAACGGCGCGGATTGTGTCGGTATGTCGAGCTTGGGCCCAATGCTGTTCTGCTTTGCACCCGCACAGCGGATGGCAGCCTTAGTCGCGGCCGCGCATGTGCTGGATTGCGACAGCTATTTGACTGTGCCTGCCAATCAAGGACGGGAAGTCATTTACAATGATGCGTGAACTGACCTTTTTCACGAGCAACCAAACCAAGCTCGCGCACGCTCGGTACCTTGCCGAAGGTCGACGGATTCGCATCAAAGGGTTCCGACAGCGTACCTATCATGCCGGTTATAACGAGCCGCGCCTACATTCTCGGGCTGAAATCCTCAAGCAAAGTTATCTGAGCGCGCTCGAGCAAATCGGCAAGGCGCGACTGCCCGCCGCCAGCCACGCGTTTATTCTAGAAGATACTTCTGTGCGCATTGATGCATTGAGCGATGCAACGCACGAGGTGCCGGGTGTCGATATTAAATACTGGATGGAGGACCGCACTTTCGAGAGCGTTGATGCCCTACTCAAAGCTGCAGGCAATGATCGCGGTGCCAGTGTGCGCTCAGACATTTTACTGCACATTCCGGGGAATTTCGCGAAGACCTGGGGAATTGACGAAGAATATCTGGTGTTTACCAGCGAGCAGCGTGGCAGCATCATCGACAGGGAGCATGTATTTGACTCTAACCCGGTCTATCCTTGGCTAGACAATCGTTCGTTCAACAAATGGTTCGTACCGGAAGGCTGCGACGCTCCGCTCGGCGCGCTGCCGATTGCGCGTGCCGATCAAGTTGATTTCCGGCGCGGGGCGTTTGAGCAGTTATTCGATTTTCTCGAGACGCGCCGTTATTTTCCAACGCCCACAATCCAGCTTGCGCTTCATTTTGAGCGCAAACCAAATATCCTGCTATGTGGTTATACATGCTCTGGTAAGACCACGGCCAGTCAACACCTAGCTCGACGCTTTGGCTATCTGCATGTCGAGGCAAGTGACTTCATGCATCTGAGTTATTACTACCGGCATGGATTTCGCGGCCCGACCCCTATTGGCGACTTCGCTGAACGTGCGCTCGCCGAGAAGCCGACGATAGCGGCGGAAAAGGCGGTCGAATATATGCTCGCTAATTTGGCCGAACCATTGGTGATCTCGGGCTTCCGCGCGCCGGCAGAAGTTACCTTCCTAGACGCGACAATGCGCGCACATGGTAAGGAGTTCACTCACTATTTTGTCGAGGCGGATGAAGCAAGCCGGTTCGCGCGGCTCCGTGCCAGGGCTCGACCTGGCGACGATCTCGATGCACAGGAGTTCCACGACCGCGATTTGCAGCAACAGCGGATGGGACTCGATGCGATCCAGCAGCTCGAAACAATGCAGCCACTGAGCAATCACGGCGATCTCGCTACATATCTGGCGAAAATCGATTTGCTGGTAGGCGATGCAGGCGAGGGGGAGATCGATATCGCGGCGCGTCTCACCGGCCTTCCCACCATTGGCGAAATTGGGCTACAGGATGCGATCCTAATCGCACTACTGCGTGTGTGGGAAGAAGATGAAACACGGCGATTCTACACCACGACTGAGATTGCGGCGCTGATTTCTGGGGCATTTCCTGCAATCCATCCCAAGCACAAGGACAATGTAAGTAGATATTTCAATCAGGACTTCTATGCTTATTACGAGATTTCCGAAGGCACCGGCGCTGCGGCGCGCAAATATCGCCTCTCGAACACCGGCTACGGCATGTCGATTCGCGTTTTGCGCGACCTCGCGAGCAGTAGGCGCTAACGCGGCAGCGAAGTGCTTTCGTCGAGTGAGCTAACGAGCGGTTTTTAGGGCAAACTTTGATAAGCTAAACGGCGGCCACGGGCGCAAACAGACATCTGTGCCGCTTAAGCGGTTACATCGGTTGATGTTCCGCCAAGGCGTGCAACCTCAGCCCCAGAGCCCGCACCACTTTCAAGATCGTGCTGAATTCCGGGTTGCCCTCGGGCGACAGCGCCTTGTACAGGCTCTCGCGGCCCAGGCCGGTTTGGCGGACGATATCGGTCATGCCTCGGGTGCGGGCGATATCGCCCAGAACGGCGGCGACCAAGCCGGCATCGCCTTCCTCAAGAGCGGCATTCAGGTATTCGACAATGCGCCCATCGCTGTCCAGGCTTTCGGTGATGTCCCAGGGATGGGTTGCGGTGGTGCCCATGCGAATCACTCAGGCCGCGCTCAGCGCCGCTTCGACGGCTTGGGAGTTGTTCGCGATCACCGTGAGGTCGGCCCGCGCCGCTCGATCCGGGCGGCGGCGCTTTTGCTCCCAGTCTTGGACGGCGCGCACGTCCAAGCCGAAGCGGCGGCAGAAGGCGGGCCGCGTCAGGCCCAGGCCCTTGCGGATGGCCTCTACGTCCACGTCGTTTGGGACCATCACCACATGCTCGGTGGTGGTGCCGGGTTGGCCCTCGGCATGGGCCAGAGCTTCGCGCATCGACGCCTTCAGTTCGTCGGCAAACTTACCCATGGGCAATCTCCGGGAGTTCGGCCATTTGATGGTGCCCACTTTTTCAGTCCTTACGGCGGTCAGGAGTGGAGGTCGCCGATCCCCGTCAAGCGAATCGTCCCCTTTCCCGGAAGATTGACCCGAAGCTCCAGGGTTCCTCCGGCCGCCTCGATGAACCGACGCAGCGTCGAGAGGTAGAGGTCCGCCTGCCGTTCGATCTTGTGAACCGAGGGCTGCTTGATGCCAAGCCCGTCGGCAATCTGCTCCTGGCTGCGTTCGGCCAGAAGGCGGAGTGCCCGCAGGCCCTCCACCTCGTTCAGCAGTTCCTCCGCCCGAGCCTCGACGGCCTTGCGGCGTTCCGCCGGCAGACCGGCCATCACTTCGTCAAGGGTCCGTCCCATCTTACGTCTCCCTCTTGCGCAAGGTCGCAAGGTGTTGGTCAAACCGTTCGTCGGCCCGTTCGATCAATGAGCGATAGAAGCGCTTTTCCGATACACCGCTCTTGTCCCCGGCCACCATCAGCACCGCCGCGCGGGTCGGGTCGAAAGCAAAGGCAACGCGCCACACACCATCGGCCGCGTCGAACCGCATTTCCTTCATGTTGGCGTGTTTCGACCCCGTCAGGGTATCGACATGGGGCCGCCCGAGGGTCGGCCCGATCTGCGCCAGCACCTTGGCATGAGCCAAGAGCTCGTCCTGCACCTCAATCGGCAGGGCCGTGAATTCGGGCTCAAACTCATCGTGGAAGCGAACAGTCCATGCCATAGAGAAATATAGCCATAAGGCTATGTTTCTGTCAATAGCCTGCGGGCTATGTGTGCGCTTCTTGTCGTGCGGCGCCCTTGTATGTTGATGGCATCCCGTTCTTGATGATCGGGAAGGGCAGGAGAAGGTGAGCCGTCACACCCGGCATCTTCCGAAGTTCCGGCCGTCGATCTTCCTGATATGCCGTACCTTCCCTAGGCCAGAGGCGAAATCCAAAGCGCTTTCGCTTATGCCGCTTTCACCATGGACCAGGCATCTTTGGTGCCCAATTTGGCGAGGGTGTTCCCCCTCGCGCTCCCCCATCTCGCCGATGGGCAGGGGTGAGGGCGTTGCTCTCACCCCCAGGGCCAGGCTGAGTGGGGTGCGCCGTCAAGACGCTTCCACCCCGCTTCCGCGCCGGCCCGGCCGGCTTGTGCAGCCGGGTCCCTGCGAAGCGTCTGGACGAATGGTAGAAGGTAAATTTGTTTATAATGACTAGACTGCATAGAAATGTGGAAATAATGAATTCATGAAAGAATGCATTCATTAGAGGTCTGAAATATTAATTGTTGACACTCACTGCTGTTCCGTGGCGATCTTGTATTGTCTTTGGTCCTCATGTGATCTGTGGTGGGTGGCGATGTCGTCCAGTTCTATGCCTGTCTACCTCTCGCTCGATGAATTGGCTGCGATGCTCAAACGGTCGCCAACCACAATCCTCAACGACCGAGTTCGGAATCCCAGGGCGGTTCCGCCGGCCATAAGACCTCCGGGAACCAAGACCCTTATCTGGGAGCAATCGGCCGTGGTGGCCTGGTTGGCGCAGTTCACTGAGGCGCAAGCGCCCGAACCTGCCCAACCCCGCCGCCGGGGCCGCCCGCGCAAGCAGGGCTGATCGAGATGCTTCGCAGAAATCGCGGCCCGCCTTCTGTGCCTGTGGCCGCGATCCCGTGTTCCGCCAACGAGGGGACACGGAAAAGGGCCGGTGGTTGCAGCCGCCGGCCCCTCCTGAAATCGCAACAGGCCACCATCCGGTAAAGCTGACGGCCTGGAGACGACTCGAGTAATCCGACTCTAGGCAACCGAACGACGCAGGGCAAGGGAAAGCCCCCTTGGCGTGCGGGCGTTCCCCCTTTGCCGGATGGCGGCCCTCTGACCCGAGGTGCGCCATGATGCTCCAATCCCCTTTGTCCGTCTGTCCCACTCCGTCCGTCGTCAAGGGACCGGAACGCCTCTTCCCCCCAGCCGCCAACGAGCGGCTGGCTCGGGGAAGAGAGTGTTTCGAAGCCCTTGACGTCCCCCCGATCCATCACGCTTCCGGTCAGGGTGTGGGTGAACTTGTTTCGCCCGCACCCTTGCCACGCGGCGAGCGGGAGAGCGCGAGGGGAACACCTCGCCTTGGCGCTAGCGGCGCCCTAGGAACTATGGCGGGATCGGTTGAAGGCTGCGCCGAGATGCGCCGGTCTTCCCGCCGTCTGGTGTCCGCCGTCCAGGACGTGGCGGCCCGGCTGTTGCCGGCCGAGCGTGTCGCCGGCTGTGGGCGCCGCCCCAATGGCTCCGCCGTGGCGATCCATGTGCAGGACGGGCGGGGCGTGGTGGTGGGCCTGCAAACCTGCGGTTCGGTTTGGCTGTGCCCGTGCTGCGGCCGGGTGGTCAGTGGTCAGCGTCGGGCTGAACTGAACCGCCTGTTGGCTTGGGCAAGGCGGCAGGGCTTGCAGGTGGTGATGATGACCCGCACGGTGCGGCACCATCGGGCGATGGCTCTGGATTGGTTGTTATGGGCACTGCGGGCGGCGACTAAGCGGTTCTATCAGTCGAGCGACTGGCGGGCGATCAAAGGCCGGATCGCCGGCCACGTCACCGCCACCGAGTGCCCGTGCGGCCCCAACGGCTTCCATCCGCACACCCACACCATTTTGCTGGTCAGGGCCGAGAGCGAGGCTGAGGCTGTCGCCTTGCTGGGTGGTTTGCGCACGGCATGGGAGCGGGCGCTTGCCAAAGAGGGCCTGGACTGTAACGACCACGGCTTTGATGTGCGCGGCCATGCCGGGACTGGGGACTACATCGCCAAATGGGGCGTTGCAGAAGAACTGACGTTCAGCCAAGCCAAGGATGACAGCAACCCGCGTCAGGGCCGCACCCCTTGGCAGCTTCTCGCCATCGTCGCCGGGCTCCGCCGCGATTCGCTGTTGTCACCCCAGGTGGCCCGGCTGCGCTGGTTGGAGTTTGCCCGCGCCATCAAGGGGCGCCGGCAATTGGTATGGTCGAGGGGACTGAAGGACCGCGCCGGCATCACCGAGCGCTCCGACGAGGACATTGCAACCGATCCGCCCGAGCTTAGTCCTGACACCGAGATCGGCCGCCTGTCGGCGCCGGAATGGCGGACCATTGTTCGACGCGGATTGCGGGTTGTCCTGTTGGAACGGGTAGAGGCCGAGGGCCGCGCCGGGTTCGAGGCGGTGCGCCGCTTGGCCCTTGCGCCGCCCCAGCGGAGGGCTGCGGCATGACCCACAGCGGCAAGCCCGACTACAACCGCAACGTCAAGCTGGCCTGCCGGTGCTGTGGCTATATCGCTCGCACCAGCCGCAAGTGGCTGGACCAGGCCGGGCCGCCGCATTGCCCCGATCATGGCCCGATGGAGGTGGTAGGGGCGGTGAACGGCGTGCTGGTCCGTCGTGTCCTGCCGTCCCCGTCGCCGTCTTCCGTCGGTGAGGCGTTGCGCTTCTTGCATTTGGTTGGGGCGTGGACCGAGCCGTGTGACGGCCGAATTTCTGCCTGTGACACTTCCTTGAGGGAGGTGTGACGGGGGCAATTGGGGTCTGTGACGGGGAATCGAGGGGCATTCGGGGCTCTGTGACAGGATGCCCGATATCGCCCCGCCGATGGTCTGGGGGCAACGCCTTGAAAAGGCGCTGCTTTGGGCTAGGCGGCTGATCGATCTCCTCAAGGCAGGATACGCAATGTGAACACACAAATGGGGCACATACCCCATTCGTGCGTCTTTGCTGGGGGCGACAGCCTTCGGCATCTCAAGGAAGGAGAACGGTATGACCATTCCCAGGCGCATTCAGCGGATCAACATTCGGGTCAAGGAGTCGCTGCGCACTGCTATCGACGAAGCGTCGAGGGACATGGGGTGTTCCTTGTCCCAAGCGGCGCGCCTTCTGTTGGTTGAAGGCAGCGCCTCATGGCGTAAGTCTGATTCTGGACCGGAGTTCGCCACGGCTTCGGAATTGCTCGACCACTTGGCGGTGTTGGAAGCCCGCGCCGGTCGGATGGGAGGGGCTTATTATCTTGGACAGGAGGTATCGATGCTGTTGCGACGTTTCCGGCCGCCGCCGCCTCGCGCCTGAGCTGCTACAGCCACGCTACAAGCTTGTCCCTTGTCCCACTATTGTCCCACGGAAAAAGATATCGGCCGGTACCGTGCGGTATCGACCGTTACGCTAAGTGCTTGAAAAGAAAGGGTGGCGGAGGGAGAGGGATTCGAACCCTCGGTAGAGGTTTACCCTCTACGACGGTTTAGCAAACCGTTGGTTTCAGCCACTCACCCATCCCTCCGCGAGATGACGGGGCGGTTTGCCCCGTGGCCGGAGGGCTTTTCTAGCCGAGGGGAACAATAAGGTCAACCCGGAACCGCCATGCCGCGTCGAACCGCCGGACGGGCCGCGATCTTCTCGGCCCAGCGGGCCACCCGGGGGAATTGGGTCAGGTCGATGCCCTGCCACTCGGCCCGGGTCACCCACGGATAGGTGGCGATGTCGGCGATGGAATAGTCGCCGGCCAGATAATCGGCCTCGCCCAGCCGGGCCTCCAGCACGCCGTAAAGACGCCTTGTCTCCTTGGAATAGCGCTCGATAGCATAGGGTACCGGCTCGGGGGCGAACTTGCGGAAATGATGGGTCTGGCCGAACATCGGGCCGATTCCGCCCATCTGGAACATCAGCCATTGCAAGGTGAGGGCGCGCCCGCGCGGATCCGACGGCAACAGGCAGCCGGTCTTTTCCGCCAGATAGATCAAGATGGCCCCCGATTCGAACAGGTTCAGCGGCTGACCTCCGGGGCCGTCGGGATCGATGATCGCCGGAATCTTGGAATTGGGATTGATGGCGAGGTAATCGGGGGCGAACTGGTCGCCCTTGGTGATGTCGATCGGGTGGACCCGATAGGGCAGGCCGCATTCCTCCAGCATGATGCTGACCTTGCGGCCGTTGGGGGTGCCCCAGGTGTAAAGCTCGATCATGGTTGCTCCCGCTGGCTGTTCCGCCAGGATATGGGGCGCGCGACGGCCATTGACGAATCCTTTTTCGATCTGGCACTCTAACCCCATGAGCCAATGGACCACCGCCCTGCTGCTGCTTACCGGCCCGGTGTCGTAGATCGACGCCGGGGTTTCGTGTTGGCATTGTCGCAACAGGTCGAGTCCGAGGGTTCCATGTCTTCCAACAGCAACGTTTTTCGCCCGCGCCGCGTCGGTCTGGTCGCTTCCGCGCGACTAATCGGCGGCCGCCGGATCTGACGCCCTTGGCGTGCGTCCCGGCGGTCGTGATGTCCCGCGCCAGCCACCCCATATAAGACCTCGCGTTTCGCAAAGGATGAACCGGCCATGAAGACCGCCGCTTCCGAGAAATACCGCCCCTATCCCGCCATCCGCCTGACCGACCGCACCTGGCCCGACCGTGCCATCACCCGGCCGCCGGCCTGGTGTTCGGTCGATCTGCGCGATGGCAACCAGGCACTGATCGACCCGATGGACACGCCCAGGAAGCTGCGGCTGTGGAACACCCTGGTCGGCATGGGCTTCAAGCAGATCGAGGTGGGCTTTCCCGCCGCCTCGCAGACCGATTACGACTTCATCCGCTTCCTGATCGATGGCGGCCACATCCCGGACGATGTCACCATCCAGATCCTGACCCAATCGCGCGAGGACCTGATCCGCCGCTCGTTCGAGGCGCTGGATGGCGCCAAGCGGGTGATCGTGCATCTGTACAACTCGACCTCGGAAGTGCAGCGCCGGGTGGTGTTCGGCTTCGACCGCCAGGGCTGCATCGACCTGGCCCTGGCCGGCACCCGGCTGGTGCGCGAACTGTCGGCCCAGCGGGCCGGCGGCGAGGTCACCTTCCAGTACAGCCCGGAAAGCTTTACCGGCACCGAGCCCGATTTCGCGGTTCAGATCGTCGAGGCGGTGGCCGAGGCCTGGGGCGCGGCAAAGGGCCGCGAGATGATCGTCAACCTGCCGGCGACGGTCGAGATGAGCACGCCGAACCTGTACGCCGACACCGTCGAATGGTTCTGCCGCACGGTGAAGAACCGGGCCAACCTGATCATCTCGGTTCATCCGCACAATGATCGCGGGACCGGCGTGGCGGCGGCCGAACTGGCGGTGATGGCCGGCGCCGACCGGGTCGAGGGCACCTTGTTCGGCAATGGCGAGCGCACCGGCAATGTCGATGTCTGCACCCTGGCCCTGAACCTGTTCACCCAGGGTGTCGATCCCGGGCTGGACCTGTCGGACATCGATTCCATCCGGGCGGCGGCCGAGGAATGCACCGGCTTGGCCATCCATCCTCGCCACCCTTACGCCGGGGAACTGGTCTACACCGCCTTTTCCGGCTCGCACCAGGACGCCATCAACAAGGGCTTCAAGGCGCGCGAGAAGGCCAACAGCCCAGTGTGGGAAGTGCCCTATCTGCCCATCGACCCGGCCGATGTCGGCCGCACCTATGAAGCGGTGATCCGCATCAACAGCCAGTCGGGCAAGGGCGGCGTCGCCTATGTGCTGGAGCGCGATTACGGGCTGGAACTGCCCAAGGCGATGCAATCGGAATTCTCGAAGGTGGTGCAGGCCGTCGCCGACCGCGAGGGCCGCGAATTGTCGCCGGCCGAGATTTACGCCGCGTTTCAGGCCACCTATCTGGATGGCGGCGCCATCCAGGTGGTCGATTATTCCACCGTGCCGGTGTCCAGCAAGGGCACGCGGGCGCTGACCGCACAGCTGGTCGTGGATGGTGCCGAACGGATCATCCAGGGCGTCGGCGCCGGCCCTGTCGATGCGTTCGTCCATGCCCTGCAAAAGGATCTGGGCCTGTTCATCACGGTGCGCGACTACCACGAGCACGCCATCGGCGAGGGGTCCGAGTCCCAGGCCGCCTGCTATGTCGCCATCGACGGCAAGGCAGGCGTTGTGCACGGTGCCGCCATCGATGCATCGGTCACCATGGCGGCGCTGAAGGCGGTGGTCGGCGCCATCAATCGGCGGGGATAGGCAATAAACGTAAAGGCTGTGCCTGGCCTGACATGACTCCCTTCCGGTTAGGGCGCTGTTAATCTTTTTGGTGGCATTTTCCCCGTCAGGGCGGCGTCATGGTGATCCAGCCCGGATGACGAGCTGACGGGGGGATGCATGATGATGCGGACGTTGCTGCTGATCGCTGCCGGAATCGGCTTCGGGGCGGGGGCTGCGCTGGCCCAGGACCAGGGCCAGGCGTCGATGAAGTCGGGCAATTTCTATGCCGGGGTGATGGCCGGTGTGGTGATGCCCGAGGACGTGAGCTTCAGTTCCAACGCCTCGCAGGGCGGCACCACCGTCACCGCCTCCGGCAAGTTCGAGTACCAGCCTGGCTATTCGGCGTCGGCCTATATGGGTTACCGCTTCAATCCCTATCTTCGGGGCGAGGTGGAAGGCGCTTATGCCCGCTTCGACTACGACAAGATTTCCGGCAACTTCACCCTGACTCAGGGTTCGACCAACGTGACCGTCAGCGGCTCCGCCGATATGGACGGGGAGGTGCAAAGCTGGTTGGGCCTGGCCCGGGGTGTCGTCAGTCCGCTGGGCAAGAGCAAGATCCAGCCGCTGTTGGGCGGCGGCGTCGGCGTCGCTCGCCACGAAGAGAAGATCACCAGCATCGGCGGCACGGCGGTATCGGCCAAGGCCGACGGCACCGACCTCGCGCTTGAGGGGATGGCCGGACTCGAGGCCGAGGTGTCGTCGTCGATCGACCTGGGAATCCGCTACCGCTATTTGTGGATCGACAGCGGCGACAAGGGCTTCGACGATTCCACCGCCCACAACGTGGTCGGCAGCGTGTCGTACCGGTTCTGACCGCCTGTTTGATTCCCGGACGGCCGGCGTATAGGGTGGGGCGATCGAACCCCACCCGGAGCCTGGCCGGTTGTTCACCCTGACGCCTTTGGAAATCGAAGCCCTGTCCTTGTCCCTGCTGGTGTCCGGCTGGGCGGTGGCCGGGTCTTTGCCGCTGGGGCTGGCTTGTGCCTGGCTGCTGGCGCGGGGGCGCTTTCCCGGCAAGACCTTGCTGGATGGGGTGATCCATTTGCCGCTGGTGCTGCCGCCGGTGGTGGTGGGCTATGGGCTGTTGGTGCTGCTGGGGCGGCGCGGCCCGGTCGGGGCGTGGCTGTATGACTGGTTCGGCATCACCATCGCGTTCACCTGGAAGGGGGCGGCGGTGGCATCCGCCGTGGTGGCGTTCCCGCTGATGGTCCGCGCCATCCGGCTGTCCCTGGAAGGGGTCGATCGCGGTCTGGAACAGGCGGCCCGCACCCTGGGCTGCGGGCCGGTGCGCACCTTCCTGACCGTCACGTTGCCGCTGATGGCCCCGGGCCTGCTGGCCGGCGTGATCCTGGCCTTCGCCCGGTCACTGTCGGAATTCGGCGCCACCATCACCTTCGTCTCGAACATTCCCGGCGAGACCCGCACCCTGCCGATCGCCCTTTATGCCCTGACTCAGGTGCCGGGTGGCGACGATCCCGCGTTTCGGCTGTGTGTGATTTCGGTGGTGGTGGCCTTCGCGGCCCTGCTGGCGTCCGAGGTCCTGGCCCGGCGCATGCAGGCGCGGTTGAAAGGCTAGGTCGATGCTGGAATTGTCGCTTAGGCGCCGTCAGGGCCAGTTCCTGGTCGATACCCAGTTGATGGCCGGGCCGGGGGTCACTGCCCTGTTCGGCCCGTCCGGGTCGGGAAAAAGTTCGGTCATCGCCATGGTGGCGGGGCTGTCGCGGCCCGATTCCGGGCGGATCGTCGTCGATGGACGGGTGTTGTTCGACAGCGAGGCCGGCATCGACGTGGCCCCCGAAGGTCGCCGGCTGGGCGTGGTGTTCCAGGACGCCCGGTTGTTTCCCCATCTGTCGGTGGCCGCCAACCTGGATTTCGGCCGCAACCGCACCCCCGCGGCCCAGCGCACCATCGATCGCCGCGCGGTGATCGAGGTGCTGGGGATCGGCCATCTTCTGGATCGGCGGCCGGCCAACCTGTCGGGCGGCGAGAAGCAGCGGGTGGCCATCGGCCGTGCCCTGCTGACCAGCCCGCGCATCTTGTTGATGGACGAACCTCTGGCGGCGCTGGATCCCAGCCGCAAGGCCGAATTGCTGCCGTTCATCGCCACCTTGTCGCGGCGATTCAACATACCGGTTCTTTACGTCAGCCACGCCATGGACGAGGTCCTGCGCCTGGCCGACACGCTGGTCCTGATGCAGCAAGGCCGCGCGGCGGCGGTGGGCCCGGTCGAGGATCTGTTGGCACGTCCCGATCTTCGGGCCTTGACCGGACGGGCCGATGCCGGGGCCGCCATCCGGGCGGTGGTGGCCGGTCACGAGCCGGATTACGGCATCACCCGGCTGTCCTTCGGCGGTGGCGCCCTGGTCGCCGCCGGAATGGACCTGGCGGTGGGAACCGAGGTGCGGGTGCGCATCCATGCCCGCGACATCAGCATTGCCCTGACGGCGCCCCAGCGCATATCGGTTCGCAACGTCTTGCCGGTGGTGGTCCGTTCGGTCGAGGCGGCCGACAATCATTCCTGCGACGTCATGCTGGATTGCGGCGGTGTCGTCTTATGGGCGCAGATCACCGCCTTTGCGCAATTGCAGTTGAAGCTGGTTCCCGGCATGCGCGCCTTTGCCCTTCTCAAGGCGGTTACGGTGACGCGAGAGGATATTTCCGATCATTCTAATTAGATCGAAAGCCTTTCCATTCTTTCCGAGCCCCGTTATTGTCCGGAACGGAGGCCAAATCTTGATAAACATCAACGATGCGTGGCAGGACATTGCAGCCCGGGTGGCCCGCTTGGCGTGCGCGCTGGTGGTGGGTGTGGGGATTGGCCTTGGTACTTCGCCGGTGTCGGCCCAGACGGTCGAGCGCTTGTCGCCGCAACTGGAACGCCACACCTCGATCGCCCTGCTGATCGATCCGGCGACGGGGCGGATCGTTGACGCCAATGCGGCGGCCGAGGCGTTCTACGGCTATCCCGCCGCCACGCTACGCACGATGGCGATCCAGGAGATCAATCGCCTGGGGCCCGAGGAAGTGGCGGTCGAGCGGGCCAAGGCGGCCCGGGAGCAGCGCGACTATTTCATCTTTCCCCATAAGATCGCCGACGGCTCGATTCACACGGTCGAGGTCTATTCCTCTCCGGTGAAGGGAGACGGCGGCAAGACCCTGCTGCTGTCGATCATCCACGACATCTCGGGCAAGGCGGTTGCCGAAGAGGAACTGACCGCCTATCGCACCCGGCTCGAGGAACTGGTGGAACAACGGACCGCGCGTGCCAGGGTCGCCGAGGAACGGTTGCGGTTCTGGCTGATCGGCGGCCTGGCGGCGCAGGCGTTTCTGATCGTCTTGCTGGCGTTGGCGGTGTTGGCTCGCCATGCCACCGTTCGCCAGTTGCGGGCCGAGGTCGACAGGCGCACCAGCGCCGAGACGCGCCTGGCCAAGGCCAAGGCCGATCTGCAGCGTTTTGCCGAGATCAGCGCGCACCATCTGCGCGAGCCGACCCGGCACCTGATGATCTTCTCGCAGAAGCTGAGGAAACGCCTGGGCAGCGCCGCCGACGAGGACATGGAATTGTCCTTGTCGACCATCGAAGCCGAAGCGGCCTATCTTCATGCGCTGGTGCGCGACGTCCAGGTCTATCTGGCCGCCGACATGCCGCTGGGCGTCCCCGGGGCGGTCGATCCCGCCGAAGTCGCCCGCGCGGTGGTCGCCGGCATGGGCGGCGTGCTGTTGGAAAGCAAGGGGACGGTGGTGATCGGCCGGCTGCCGCCCTTGCCGGTGGATTCCGTTCGACTGAAATATCTGTTCGGCGCCTTGATCGACAATGCGGTGCGCTATCGTCATCCCGACCGCGCGCCGCAGGTGATGGTCGAAGGGCACAGCGATGGCCGACAGACCGTCCTGACCATCACCGATAACGGGGTTGGGATTCCCGACGAGTACCGCCAGCGGGTGTTCGAGGTGTTCGAGCATCTGGGCGGGCGGCAAGACGGGCAGGGGACCGGTCTGGGGCTTGCCGTGGCGCGCCGGATCGTCGAAAGTTGCGAGGGTTCGATCCGTCTGGAGCCGGCCGAGGGGGGTGGCACCCAAGTCGTCATCGAGTTTTCCGGGAAGGAGCATCCATGAGCGATCTCGACAGCACGAGGAAATTCGTGGTTCTTTTGGTGGAAGACTCCAATGTCGATGCCCGCCTGACCCGGGCGGCGCTCGAGGAAAATCACTTCAATGTCGAACTGCACCACGCCATCGACGGTCGCGAGGGCATAGCCTTCCTGCGTCGCGAGGCTCCGGCCTATGCCGACGCTCCCCGGCCGGACATGATTCTGCTCGACCTCAACATGCCGCGCATGAATGGTCGCGAATTCCTGGCCGAGCTGAAGACCGAGGCGGGGCTGGCCGACATTCCGGTGGTGGTGTTGACCACCTCGGATGTCGAGCAGGATGTCGTCGCCTCGTATCAGCTGGGGGCCGCCGGCTTCGTCACCAAGCCGGTCGATCTGGACCAGTTCATCCAGGCGGTGCGCTACCTGGGCGATTATTGGTTCAACCTGGTGCGGATGCCCCGGGGCTAGATCGTTCCCCGCCTGTGGCAAAAAATCCTATTATCAGACTTTTGTCTTGATTCCGCGCGGCGCAATTGCTAAAAGAACAAAGAGCGAACTAAAGCGCGGAGACGGAATATGTTTTGGGATATCTTGACGGCCGCGACGACGGTGGCCTCGCAGGTGGCGCAGCGCCAGCAGCAGGACGCGGCCATACGGTCGCAACAGCAGCAGGCCGCGTTGCAAAGTCAGATGATGTGGCGCCAGGCCGAGCAGCAAGCCCGCCAGCAGCGGGATTTGCTCAAGCGGCAATTGGCCGCCAACCGGGCCGCCCTGGCCGGGGGTGGAATGGGCTTCGACGGTGGGTCCGGCGCGGCGCTGATGGCCGGCATGGCGCGGCGGACCGAACAAGATCTCGGCGACCGTCAAGAGGCCCTGGCGCTGCAGCACCAGGCCCGGTTCGGCACCGGCGAAGGCTCGGGCAATGCGCTGGCGCAGGGGCTGCAGGCCATTCGCCAGGGCCAAGAGATCTATGGTGCGATGCGGCCGCTGTTCGAGATTGGCGGCAAGGCCTGATGAGCGTTCGCCATAAACAAAATGGCCGGAAGGTTTCCCTTCCGGCCATCGCAGATCGATATCGGTCGGATCAGTCGACCAAGTCGATGGTGTAGTTCTCGATCACGGTATTGGCCAGCAATTGCTTGCACATCTGCTCGGCCGCGTCGCGGGCCTTGGCCTTGTCGGTCTCGGCCAGGTCCAGTTCGATGAACTTGCCCTGGCGGACATCCTTGACGCCGGCAAAGCCCAGCGAGGCCAAGGCGTGGCCGACGGCCTTGCCCTGGGGGTCGAGAACACCGTTCTTGAGGGTGATATGAATTTTCGCCTTCACGGGAATTCGTCCTTTAGCGGGGATTGCTGCAGGGTTGACGGCCCCATTGGGGCCGGCACCCAATTACTGCATGGTTGCCGGGCCCTTGAGGTCGCGGGGGCCGCCTTCCGGCAGGATGCCAAGGCGGCGGGCCACTTCCTGATAGGCTTCCTCGACATTGCCGAGGTCGCGGCGGAAGCGGTCCTTGTCCATCTTCTCGCCGGTCTTGATGTCCCACAGGCGGCAATTGTCGGGGCTGATCTCGTCGGCCAAGACGATCTGCATGTCGTCGCCATTATACAGGCGGCCGAATTCCAGCTTGAAATCGACGACGCGGATGCCGATGCCCAGGAACAGGCCGGTCAGGAAGTCGTTGACCCGAAGCGACAGGCTCATGATCTCGTCGAGATCGGTGGTGTTGGCCCAGCCGAAGGCGGTGATGTGCTCTTCCGAGACCATCGGATCGCCCAGGGCGTCGGACTTGAAATAATATTCGACGATCGAGCGCGGCAGCGGCGTGCCTTCGGACAGGCCGAAACGCTGGGCCAGCGAACCGGCCGAGATGTTCCTGACCACCACTTCCAGCGGAATGATCTCGACCTCGCGCACCAGCTGCTCACGCATGTTGAGGCGGCGCACGAAATGGGTCGGAATGCCGATTTCGGCCAGGCGCAGCATCAGATATTCACTGATGCGGTTGTTCAGCACGCCCTTGCCGGTGATGGTGCCCTTCTTCTTGTTGTTGAAGGCGGTGGCGTCATCCTTGAAATACTGGACCAGGGTGCCGGGCTCGGGGCCTTCGAAAAGGACCTTGGCCTTGCCTTCGTAAATCTGTCTGCGTCGGGCCATGACAATCATTCCGGATGGTGTGGGGCAGGCGAACACGCCGCCAGCCTGGAGATAAGACATCGTTGGGCCGAGGCAGGCCCCGGCCGGTCGGTTTCATATAGCAGGTGTGCCGGCCTGAAACAACGAAGTCAGACCTGCCATTCGCCGCGCCACTCGCCATAGGGCTGGATCAAAGGCTCCTCGCCGTTGGCGCCCGGCCAGGAATCCACCACCCAGCTATCGTTGGTGTCGATTTCGATGATCTCGACGGCGATGTGCTGCAAGATGAGCGTGAAGCGGATCACTTCGTGGCTGACATCGTGGCGAAGGATCAGTCCGGCCAGGGCCAGGCGGTCGAGATAGGTCAGGGTGTTGACCGTTTCGGCGACGCAATCCAGTTGGCCGGTCAGGTCCCAGTCTTGATGGTTGTTGGCCGGCTGGTCGTTCCAGGTCCCCAAGGTGGGCGCGACCAGGCGCTCGAGATGGGCGATGGCGCCGCCGATGCGGGCACGCTCGTCTGGTGCGTTGATCGGAACTGGATCGAAGTGGGCTCGCACCGACTGGATGGCGTCGGGATCCAGGCGAACCTCGACGGTCGACGGGCAGCCGGGCGATCGGCACAGAAGCATCGGCGCCGCCAGCGGATCGTCGGCTTCCAGACCGGCCCAGCGGTTGGCGTCGGTGGTGGCGCGGATGTCGGCGTGCCAGTCGCTGGAAAGCGGGGGCACTGCCGACACGTCCTGGCCGTAAGCGGCGGAGGCCCATGCCATCGAGATGACCGCCAGGGCCCGGATCATGCGGTCCGGCGCTGACGATGGTGTTCCGCGATGAACCGGGCCAGGGCTTCCTTGTCGATGGCGCTTTCGTCGAACCGGATGCGGGCTCGGCCTTGGTGAACCTCGACCACCTCGAACGGAATCGCCGGAGGCAATCCATCGACCTGAAGCTGGCCGTGGACGGCCATGTCCTCGTCGATATCCAGCTCGAATTGGCCGCCGCACAGGGAAATGTCCAGCATCTTGGTCGAGACCGTACCGTTATTCAGTTCGACAACGGCCGAGCTATCCAGATTGATCCGGGGGTTGCGACGCCGGTTGACTTCGGGCGTGGCGGTGCGGACGGCGGCGTTGAGCATGCGGCGCAGATCGACGATTTCGGCGGTCATCGCCTCGAGAAGGGCCTGGACCTCGGTGGCCCGTTCGCCGGTGCGCGACGCCTCGGTGGCGACCTCGCCGATATGGTCGGAAACCTCGCGGGCGGCGTCGCTGGTTTCGACGACGTTGCGCACGATTTCCTGGGTGGCGGCGTCTTGCTCCTGCACCGCCGCGGCGATCGAGCCGGACACGCTGGAAATCTGGGTGATCGCGGCCAGCATCTCATCGATCTCGCTGGCGACCTTGGTCCCGACCGAGCGCAACTCGCCGATCTGACGGGCGATCTCCTCGGTGGACTTGCCGGTCTGTTCGGCCAGGTGCTTGACCTCGTCGGCGACCACGGCGAAGCCCTTGCCGGCCACGCCGGCGCGCTGGGCCTCGATGGTGGCGTTCAGGGCCAGCATGTGGGTGCGCCGGGCGATGTCGCCGATCAGGCCGGCGACATCGCCGATCCGTTCCATCGCCTGGGTCAGCGACACCACCGTCTCGCCGGCCTGCTGGCCGGTATCGACCACGTCCTCGACCATCTGGGTCGAGGTTTCGACCCGGCTGGCGATCTCGCGGATCGAGGCCGACAATTGCTCGGCGGCCCCGGCCACGGTCTGGGCATTGGCCAAAGCGTGTTCGGCGGCGTTGGCCACCGTCTGCGAATGGGTGCCGACGCTGACCGCCGACCCGGCCATGGCGGCGGCGGCCTTGGCGACCCGGGTGCCCTCGCCGGCGACTCGCTCGACGGCGGCGGTGGTTTCGACCTCGACGGTGTCGGCCATGTTGCGAAGCGCTGTCTTGCGGGCTTCCTCGGCCTCCAATGCGGCTCGCTCCCGTTCGGCCTGCATGGCGGCGACTTCTGACCCCCGTTGGCGGAACAGCGCCAGCGCCCGGGCGATCGGGCCGAACTCGTCCTTGCGGTCGGGCGACAGCGCCGGGATGGCGTCGAAGCGGTCGGCCAGGGCGTCATCGACATCCTTGTGCAGGGCGGCAAACGCCCTGCCGGCGAAGGTTCCGATCAGCACGGCGATCACCAGGGCGGCCAGGGACGCCAGGGCCGACAGCGCCATCTGCCAGCGGATCAGTGTCTGGTTGGAGTCGTGCACCGCCTGGGTGTGCTCGAGCAGCGCCCCCATTTCCTCCCAGGTCTGGTTGCTGACGACTTCGGTGATTTCGTCCAGGCGCTGCAGCAAGATCACCGCCAACTCGTCGAAATTCTCCATCAAGGCGTTGCCGGCATCGCGCCCCTTTTCCTTATAGGCCTTGGCCATCGCCTTGCCGTTGCGCAGGAACGGCGGGAAGACGCCCTCGATGCGTTCCAGGGTGTTGACGTGGTCTTCCAGTCCCATCCGCTCGGCCAGGCCCTTGGCGGTGTCCAGATGCTCGTTGAAACGGGCGACCCATTCGTCGGCTTCGGCCAGGGCCTCGTCATTGCCGGTGGCCGAGGCGTCGGTCAGGAATTGCTGGACCTGGATGATGTCCAGACGGATGTCCTTGATGGCCAACAGCAGCGGGATGGTGTTGTTGGCGACGCGGTCGGCGCGGGATTCTATGTCGTCGATCGGGCCTGTCTGGCTGCTGACCGACGACAAGGTCAGTGCCGACAGGCCGACGATGACAAGGATGCAGGCGGCAAATCCGCCCAGGATGAGGCCGCGAAGGGACATGGGTGCCTCTTGTCTGGGAGCTTGATGTGATCGCAACCTAATGGAATAGGGTGAAGCCGGCAAGCGCCCAGACTGTGCGCAAATCCTCAAAG
Organism: Magnetospirillum sp. LM-5; assembly: GCF_902729445.1. Taxonomy (NCBI): domain Bacteria; kingdom Pseudomonadati; phylum Pseudomonadota; class Alphaproteobacteria; order Rhodospirillales; family Rhodospirillaceae; genus Magnetospirillum; species Magnetospirillum sp. LM-5. Next base: position 74,209 of record NZ_CACVCE010000005.1, read on the forward strand.
TCGCCCTATACGATGGGAGTATATTGAGCGTCGCTCGGTTTTCCCGGAGAAAACAGCCAAAGCGGTCGGGTCGTCAAATTGTCGGCCGGCAAGGCGATCAGCGACGACGATACTGTTCCGAAGCCGTCGGCGCGGGTGAAGCACATCGCCGCGTGCTCCTCGCCGTCGGAATCCTCGCCCGGGTCGGCCATCAGCGCCATCCATTCCGCCCAGTCGCCTTGGCCGGGATCGGGAATCGTCGCCCCCTGGAATCGCGGCAGATAGGCGGCGACGCGCGGGCTGACGCCATCGTCCAGATCATAGGCGGTCAGCATGTGCACGCCGATCGGGATCGGGGCGACGGTGACGCGGGCTTGGCCGTCTGCCTTGATCCAGAAGGCGTCGCGATTGTCGGCCACCACCATGTTGAACGGGCGCCAGGACCGGGAATCGAGGTCGGCCAGGGCCTGGACGGCCAGACTGGCGTCGGCGTGATCCAGCGCGTCGAGGACCAGTTCGCCCCGCGAACGCTTGCCGGGCGCCGGTCCCAGCGTGCCCATGCGGTTCAAGATGCCGGCGAACAGGCCGTGGTCGTTGACCCCCATCCACGAGCCGCCGGCCAATTGGTCCAGGCCGGCCACCACCTCGGCGCGGTCGGGCCAGTGGCGAGCCGGCGCCAACCATGGCCGGCCGGCCATCTCGTCGCGATTGGCGGCGACGATCACCGGCCAATCGGAATGCGGTCGGTGGCAGATGATCAGGGTGCACATGCGAAGAATCCCGTTTCGAGGTCACGCGCCGGCGGTTATAACTCGGTCAGCCGCTGGTGCGGGGGCCGAACGACAACCACATCGATGAATGTGGGGCTTATAACAAGGAACTCTGTGGAACATGACCATCTTCGATGATCGGGAAAAGGCCTTCGAGGCCAAGTATCGGAATGATCAGGAAACTCAGTTCAAGATCAACATCCGCCGCGACAAGCTGCTGGGTCTGTGGGCCGCGGCCAAGCTGGGGCTGGACGGTGACGCCGCCAAGGCCTACGCCCTGGCGGTGGTCGATGCCGAGTTCAGCGAACCCGATCACGACGCCAGTCACAAGGTGGTGCGCGATTTCGCCGCCGCCGGCATCACCATCGCCGAAAAGGACGTTCAGATCGAGATGAGCCGTTGCCGCGAGCAGGCCCGGGTCGAGATCCTGGAAGCCTTGAAGGGCTAGATTCCCGCCACCTGCATCAGTTCGCGGCCGCCTTCCCACATCATCACCAGCGCCACGTAAAGGATGATCAACAGGCCGACATAGGCGATCCAGCGGTGCTTGGTCAGCAGATGGGCGATCAGGTTGGCGGCCAGGCCCATCAGGGCCACCGACAGGGCCAGGCCGATGATCAGCACGATTTCGTGATCGCGCGACGCCCCGGCCACCGCCAGCACGTTGTCCAGCGACATCGACACGTCGGCGATGACGATCTGGGTCACCGCCTCGCGGAACGACTTTTCCTTCTGGGTGGCGACCGACTGGCCGTCCAGGACCGCTTCGGCCTCGGCCTCTTGTTCGTGGCCGCCGCTCGACAATTCGCGCCACAATTTCCACGACACCCACAACAGCAGCACGCCGCCGGCGAACAACAGGCCTACGATCTGCAGCAACTGCACCGTCACCGAGGCGAAGGCGATGCGCAAGATGGCGGCCGCCGCGATGCCGATGATGATGGCCTTCTTGCGCAACAGCGGCGACAGGCCGGCGGCGGCCATGCCGACCACGATGGCGTTGTCGCCGGCCAGCGCCACGTCGATGGCGATCACCTGGAACAGGGCGGTCAGGGCTTCGATGTTGAAAAGCTCGTTCATGGTTGCCTTGCGTAAAACGGCGTGGACACTTCGTCAAGCAATCAAAAGGCGACAGGCGATCACCGCCGCCACCAGCCCGGCGGCGTCGGCGATCAGCCCGCAGGCCAAGGCGTGGCGGATGCGGCGAATGCCGACCGCGCCGAAATAGACGGCGATGACGTAGAAGGTCGTCTCGCTCGAGCCGTAGATGGTGCCCAGCAGAACCCCGGAAAAGCTGTCGGGGCCGATGGCGGCGTTCTTCATCTGCTCGGCCAGCAGCCCGAACGAACCCGAGCCCGACAGCGAGCGCATCGCCGCCATCATCACCGCCTCGGCCGGCACGCCGACCAATTGGGTGAGCCGGCCCAAGGGCTCCAGCACCAGGGCCAGCGCCCCCGAGGCCCGCACCATGCCCACCGCCACCAGGATCGCCACCAGATAGGGGATAATTCTGACCGCCACCCTGAAGCCCTCGCCGGCACCTTCGACGAAGGCGTCATAGATGGCGACGCGGCGCCACAGGCCGAAGCCCAACAGGGCCACCACCAGCGACGGGATGATCCAATGGCCGATGGTCTGGCCCCAGGCGACCAGGGCGGCGATCAGCCCGGCCAGGCCCAGCCCGGCGACGGCCAATCCCCAGACCGGCGCGGTCGTCTTGGTGACGGCCGGGACCGAGCGGCCCCCTTGCAGCAGACGGGCCGACAGAATGGCCACCCCGGTCGAGACCAGGGTGGCGATCAGGGTCGGCGCCACCACCGCCGCCGGGTTGGCCGATCCCAGGCCGGATCGCAGGGCGATGACGCTGGTCGGCAAGATGGTCACCGAGGCGGTGTTGATGGCCAAAAACAGCACCTGGGCGTTGGTGGCGGTGCCCTTGACCGGGTTCAGGCTTTCCAGGTGTTCCATGGCGCGGATGCCGAACGGCGTCGCGGCGTTGCCCAGGCCCAGCAGGTTGGCGGCGACGTTCATCACCATCGCCCCCATGGCCGGATGGTCGGGCGGTACCTCGGGGAACAGGCGGACCAGCAGCGGCGACAGCACCCGCGCGGTGGCGTCCAGCAAGCCGCCCTTTTCGGCCACCTTCATCAGGCCCAGGAACAGGGCCATCACGCCCACCAGCCCCAGGGCCAGCGGCACGGCGCCCTCGGCGGCGGCCAGGGTGGCCGCCGACAGGGTTTCCATGCCTCCCGTCCAGGCCGCCACCACCAAAGCGGCGGCCGGCAGCAGGAACAATACCCAGTTCACGCCCGATCGCCCCCTTCCTGTCCACCGCCCAGCCTAACAGATCGATCCGGGCCGCGCACTCTTGCCGCCATGGTCGGCCGGCGTTAAGGTCGGGGCGCGACTTCTGGGGGCTTGCATGGGCGGTTGGACACGAATTCTGGCGCTGACGGGATCAGCGGTGATGATGGCGGGCGTGGCCTTGGCCGACGATGTCCCGGCCAAGCTGGATGCCGCGCGGGCCGCTTATGCCAAGGGCGACGTGGCACGCGCCGCCCGCGAGCTGGAAGCGGTGCTGACCGGGTTGCATCAACGCCTGGGCAAGGCGCTGGCGGAAACCTTGCCTGCCGCCATGGCCGGTTGGCAGGCCGAGGCGCCGGAAATCCAAGGCCTGTCCCAGGCCGGCGGCGGCCTGTCGGTCAGCCGCGCCTATGCCAAGGGCGATTCCTCGCTGAATGCCACCTTGATCCTCGACAGCCCGGCGGTCGATGCCGCCATCGGCCTGTTCGCCAATCCGGCGGCCCGGGCCGGCACCCGGAAGGTCAAGGTCGGACCGGAAGACGCTTTGCTGCGCTACGATTCCTCGACCCATGCCGGCGAGGTGACGCTGGTCATCGGCAACCGCGTGCTTCTGGAGATCGAGGGCGACGGCATCACCAACGGCGAAACCCTGGTGGATGCCGCCAAGGGCTGGAACACCGCCCGCATCCGCACCCTGGTCGGACTGTGAGCCGGTGGAGCAGATCACCCTGATCGACGTGGTCGGCACCATCGCCGCCACTTTGACCACCATCGCCTTCCTGCCCCAGGTGACCAAGACCTTGCGAACAAGGCGGACCCGCGACATCTCGACCTCGATGTGGACGCTGTTTTCCGCCGGCGTCGCCTTGTGGCTGGTCTATGGCCTGCTGCTGATGGCCTGGCCGCTGATCATCGCCAATGTGCTGACCTTGGTGCTGGCCGGCATCGTGCTGGGCATCAAGCTGTCCAATCGCGGCAAGGAAGACCGCGACTAGCATGGCCGGCCTGCCGATCGACGCGGTCCTGCCCGCCATCCGCTCGGCCCTGGAAGGCTCATCGGGTCTGGTGCTGCAAGCACCGCCCGGGGCCGGCAAGACCACCGGCGTTCCCCTGGCCCTGCTGGATGCCGCCTGGCTGGCCGGGGCCAGGATCGTCATGCTGGAACCCCGGCGGCTGGCGGCGCGCGCGGCGGCGGCGCGCATGGCCCAGACCCTGGGTGAAAGCGTCGGCCAGACCGTCGGCTACCGCATCCGCCAAGACAGCAAGGTCGGCCCGGCCACCCGCATCGAGGTGGTGACCGAAGGCATCCTGACCCGCATGCTGCAGGATGATGCCGGCCTGCCGGGCATCGGGCTGGTGATTCTCGACGAATTCCACGAACGCTCGCTGAATGCCGATCTGGGTCTGGCTTTGTGCCTGGAAGCCCAGGGCGCGCTGCGCGACGACCTGAAGCTGCTGGTGATGAGCGCCACCCTGGATGGCGGCCCGGTGGCCCGGCTGATGGGCGGCGTGCCGCTGGTCACCAGCGAGGGCCGGGCCTTCCCGGTCCAGACCCGTTTCCTGGCCCGGCCCGAACCCCGCAAGCTGCCCGATTCCATGGCCGCCGCCATCCGCCGCGCCCTGGCCGAGGACGACGGCGACCTGTTGGCCTTCCTGCCCGGTTCCGGAGAGATCCGCCGCACCGAGGCGCTGCTGGCCGGCGACCCGGCCCTGGCCGACATGGTGGTGGCGCCGCTTTACGGCGACCTGGACGGCCCGGCCCAGGACCGCGCCATCCGCCGCGATGGGGACGGGCGGCGCAAGGTGGTGCTGGCCACTGCTATCGCCGAGACCAGCCTGACCATCGACGGCGTCGCCATCGTCGTCGATGGCGGCCAGATGCGGGTCCCGCGCTTCGATGCCAGCACTGGCATGACCCGGCTGGTCACCCTGCCGGTCAGCCGCGCCGCCGCCGACCAGCGTCGCGGCCGCGCCGGCCGCCAGGGTCCGGGCGTGTGCTGGCGTTTGTGGTCCGAGGCCGAGGACCGCGCGCTCCAGGCCTTCACCGCCCCGGAAATCGCCGATGCCGATCTGGCGCCGCTGGCCCTGGACCTGGCGCAATGGGGCATCATTGATGCCGGCCAGTTGGCCTGGCTGGAGCCGCCGCCCGCCGCCGCCCTGGCGCAAGGACGCGAATTGCTGGCCGAACTGGGCGCCATCGACGGGGATGGCCGCATCACCGCCCACGGCCGGGCCATGAACCGGCTGGCCATGCATCCGCGCCTGGCCCACATGGTGATGGTGGCCAAGGATCAGGGGCTGGGCGGGCTGGCCTGCGATCTGGCCGCCTTGTTGTCGGAACGCGACATCGTCCGGCCCGGCCGCGAGGCCCGCGATTCCGACATGCGCCTGCGGCTTGATCTGTTGAAGGGCGGCCGCGAGGGGGCGCACATGGTCGATCGGGGCGGTCTGGCCCGGGTGCGCCAGACCGCCAAGGACTGGCGCCGTCGCATCGGCATCCGGGCCGGCGAGGATGATGGCGGCCAAGCCGATTGCGGCCCGGTCCTGGCCCTGGCCTATCCCGACCGCATCGCCAAGCGCCGCCCCGGCGGCGAGCCCCGCTACGCCCTGTCGTCGGGCGGCGGCGCCCATTTCGCCCAATACGAATCCCTGGCCGCCGAGGATTGGCTGGTGGCGGCCGAAACCGACGGCGACCGCCGCGAGGCCCGCATCTTCCTGGCCGCCCCCCTGACCCTTTCCGACATCGAGACCCAGTTCGAAGGCGCCATCCGCACGGTGGACGAGGTCGGCTGGGACCGCCGCGACGAAGTGGTGGTGGCGCGTCGCGCCCGCAAGCTGTTCGCCCTGACGCTGGACGACAAGAAGCTGACCCAAGTGCCGCCCGACCGATTGGTCCAGGCGATGGCCGAGGGCATCCGGGCCATGGGCCTGGAATGCCTGCCCTGGACCGACGACTTGCAGAAGTTCCGCGCCCGAATCGCTTTCTTGCGCGCCCACCGGCCCGACGATGGCTGGCCCGATTTGTCGGACCAGGCCTTGCTGGATGGGCTGGAGGACTGGCTGGCCCCGTACCTTTCCGGCATCACCCGGCGCGCCCATCTGGCCCGGCTGGATCTGGCCCAGGCGCTGCGGGGAATGCTGGAGTGGGAGCAATCGCGCCGGCTGGACGATGTGGCGCCGACCCATGTGACGGTGCCCTCGGGCAGCCGGGTGCCGATCGATTATTCCGGCGAGAATCCGGTGCTGGCGGTGCGGTTGCAGGAAATGTTCGGCTGCGCCGACACGCCCCGCATCGCCGGCGGTTCGGTGCCGCTGCTGCTGCACCTGTTGTCGCCGGCGCGGCGCCCGGTCCAGGTCACCCGCGACCTCGCCAGCTTCTGGGCCAACGCCTATCACGCGGTGAAGGCCGACCTGAAGGGCCAATATCCCAAACATTGGTGGCCCGACGACCCGATGCAGGCGGAACCGACCGCCCGCGCCAAGCCGCGGAAATAGGACCCCGTTCGGAAAGACAGAGCGGTCGCCTGCGACCGGGCAGCATGGCCCCATTCCCAGGTGCATTCACACCCGATGTCAAGCCTTTGTGGGCGAAGGCTTATTCCTGATCGGGGGTGTGGAACCGGAAGGTGTTGCGCCCGCCGCGTTTGGACTCATAAAGCGCCGCATCGGCCTTCAGGATCAATTCATCCTGGTCCAGACCATTTTCCGGATAGATCGCAATGCCGATACTGGCACCGATCGCCAGTTTGTGCCCAAGAACCGTCATTTCCTGGCTGACGTCGCTGATGATGCGCTGGGATATCTTGGCAACGGCATCACGGCTTTCCGGATTGACCAATATGATGGCGAATTCATCGCCGCCAAGCCGCGCCACAAGGTCGGTTTCTCGGGTGTTTCGCAGAAAGATCGACGCGACGGATTTCAGCAATTCATCGCCGACGATATGGCCGAACGTGTCGTTCACCGGCTTGAATTTGTCCAAATCCACCAAAACCAAGGCAACGTTCTTTTCCTCGCGCTTGGCCAGCTTCAGGAATTCCTTGAACCGCGCATGGAAATGAGTGCGGTTGGCAAGGCCGGTCAAATGGTCGGTCATGGCCAGGCGGTGAATTTTTTCTTGGGTCAGCTTGCGCTCGGTGATGTCCTCGACCAGCCAGATGGTGCCCTTGGACAGGTCATGATGATCGATGGCAGCGCCGACCAGACGGCCGAAACCGTTTTCCCTGCTGCCCCGCCGAATGGCGTGCTCGCCCACATAGGTCTCGCCCCTGGCCAGGACTTTATAGGCTTCGCCGGCCGCATTGAATTCCGTGTCCGATGGCCATACGACGCGGGTGTCCAACCCGACCATGCCGCCGGCAGGATAGCCGAACAGCCTTTCGGCGGCGCGGTTGGCGCGGTGGATAATGCGGGCACCGCTTTTATCAAGCATGACCACGACGATCCCCAGCGAGGCGTTTTCCAGGATGATTTCCTGCTCGGCCAGGATCTCGTCCAACTGTTCCTTTTTCTGGCGCAGTTCCGCCGTGCGCTGGGCCACCGTGCGTTCCAGATTGTCGTACAGGATCGCATTTTCCAATGAGATGGCCGCCTGAGAGGCGAGAAGGTCCAAGACCATGACGTGATTGGCGGTAAACGCATGCGAGACCTGGCTGTTTTCAAGGTACAGCAAGCCGATCAGCCGCGATTGCTTGACCAGGGGCTGGCACAGGACCGACCGCACGGTCCCTGCCCGGAAATGCGGGTCCGTGCCGAAATCGGGAGCCTTGCGGGCGTCGTCCAGCAGGACCTTGTCCTGGGTTCGCAGGGCGTAGTTCACGACACTGAGGGCAAGCGCGGGCTCTGCGATGGTCTGGTTCAGCATTTCGAACGAGACGGCGCCCCCGCCGACCCTGGCCTCGGCAACCACGGTGGGGCGGCCGGCCAGGTTCACCACCAGAAGGCCGCGATCCGCGCCGGCGTTTTCGATGGTAATGCGCAACAAGGTCTCGACCAGACGATCCAGCGCGATCTCGCCGGAAACCGCCTGCGAGGCCTTGATGACGCTGAGCCCGTCCAGGCTTTGCGCCAAGTCGTTGCCATCGGGCCGAACGTCGGCGCGCGTTTCCGGTTCCAGACGCGCGACTTTTATATGCGCCCCCCAGCGGTCGTAACGGTTCCGTGCCTTGGCCAGATAGGTTTCGGCGATCAGATCAAATCCAGCCTGACGGTAGAAGGCGGCCGCGCGCTCGTAGGCCAGCGCCTCGACATGGACGGTACCGGCTTCGTGAGCGGCCTTGATCGCCTCTTCGTACAAGGCCCTGGCCCCGGCATCGTCAGTGCCAATTCGCGCCATTTCCGCCTTGGCCAGCAGATAGCGAGCTCGGAAATTGGCGGGACTTTCCTTCGCCCGCTTTTCCAGAAGGGCAAGGTGCTTCTTCAGGCGCTCGGCGATATCGGGGAACTCACCGCGAAATTCCGGCCCATCCAGATTTGTCAGCGCCAGAACCGCCAGGAAGTGGTAGCTGGCTTCGCCGACCCAGCCGGTCAGACCTTTCAAGTTGGGCGCCACATCCTCAAGGCGTTTGAAGGCGTGGCGATCGTCGCCTGCCAGCAAAGCGACCAAGGCCTCCATCATCGAAAGGTAACACTTGCAGACATTCTGCTTCGCCCGGGTCACGGCTTCATCGAACCCGCGGTTGGCAATGACGAAATCTTCGAATGTGGTTCGTCCCTGAAGGGCCGCGACAAAGGATTCCTCGGCCAGCAAGACGGCTTCCACCCCCAGGTTCCGGCTTTTTTCGGCGAAGGGAATGTAGGTGGCGGCGGCCGAGGCGAAGTCCGCCAGAGGTGCGCCGCGTTCGAAGGTCATCCACACGATCTCTTGCGCGGCATAGGACGCATAGGCGAAATCACCGGCGTTCAGGCAGTCGACAAACCCTTCGCGCAACATGTCGATGGTGGATTGAAGCGAATTTTGCCGTGGATTGACGAAGACACCGTAGCGCACCAAAATCCGCCCGCGAAGATCAGGGCGGCACAGCTTTTCTTGCAGTTTGAGCGCCAGATCGGCATACGCCACGGAATCGGCGATCTCGTCGTACATGCTGACCATCAGAATGGCACAGCCCATGTAAACGGCACAGGAATCGGCGGTATTGCCGTTCTCCAGCGTGACCTTAAGCGCATTCAGGACCAGCCACGCATAAAGCTCGGTCCGCCCCATATAGGCACAGGGCATGGCATCGACCAGAACGCCCAGCAGGGCAAGCGCCTCTTCGTCCATCATTGCCGGAGCGTTGATCAAGGCAGGAATTCCGCCTTCGCCCAACCTCGCCGCAATGCTGCGCCGCAAGTCCTCGACCTGAGAATCGACATCGGCTTGACGGTCGGGGCAGACCAGACCGAACTGGCGTAATGCCTCGATGGCGGTATCGACCCCTTCGCCGTTGAGTCCGGCAACCTGATTGCGCAGAATCCGCTGGCGATAGGCCTTGGCCCGGTCCGCCTTCGTGCGAGCGCGGGAGAGGATCAGCGGCAACAGATCATCAACCACCTGGTGATTGCCGGCCAGCAACTCGCAACTCGACCAGTCCAGGTAAAGTTGGACGGTGTCTTGGTAGTCCTCGTCCCAGGCATTGGCGGGCAGCAAATCCACGGCCTGGGCGAAAAAGGTCCGGGCCGTCGCATAGGCGGCGGCGGCCTTGGCCTTCCGACCGGCGGTGATGTTCAGGCGGCAGACACGCTGACGTTCTTCGAAATCATCAATCAACCGAAGACCCCGGTTGAAATGGTTGACCATTTCGAAGATGTCTTTGTCATCGGCTTGGCCACCAAGGTCCGCGAACAGGCTTCGACCGATGCTTAGGTGCTCGAATTCGCGCGCCTCGACCGGCAAAAGGGAATAGGCGGCCTCTTGAATGCGATCATGGGTGAAGCGGACGATTCCATTTCGTTGCGTCAGGAACGAACCGGCGAAGGCGCCCTCAAGATCGGCTTCAAGCGCCTCGATGCCGCCGCCGGTCAGCCGCGCCAGCCTTTCGAACGGAACCGCGTTTCCAAGAAAAGCCAACCGACACAGGGCTTGGCGACAATGATCGGGCAAGCGGCCAATCTTCCTGGCCATCAGCTCGATGACGTTGTCGGTGAACTCCTTTTCGGCGATTTCAGCATCGTCCCAACGCCAACCTTCACCGCTGGGCCTTAGCACGCCATCCTCGAACAGCCCTTCCAGAAACTGGATGGTGAAAAAGGGATTGCCGGCCGTCTTGTCCATGATCACCTGGATCAAGGGCGCGGCAACCGAGGGCGTGCACCCCAGCGCTTCGGACACCATCAACCCCAGGGATTTGGGCGACAGCGGTTTCAGGTCGATGCTTTCAACCGGCTGGTGGCTTTTGATCGCCTCGATTGCCAGCGCGAAGGGATGCGAGGAATCGACCTCGTTATCCCGATAGGCGCAGATCAGCAGCAAATGGCCAAGGTCGCCCTGGGCCGACAGATATTCCAGGAATTTCATGCTTCCCGGATCAACCCATTGCAGGTCGTCCAGGAACAGAACCAAGGGGTGCTCTGCCGTGGCCCAAACCGACAGGAAGCGGCGAACGGTGCTGAAGAAGCGAACCGCGGCATCATTCGGCGGTAGATCGGGAAGGACCGGCTGAGTGCCGATCAACAGGCCCAGTTCGGGGACCAGATCGGTCAGAAGGCGCCCATGACCACCAAGCGCGTCGCGAATTCGGTCGCTCCAAAATCCAAGTCGATCGTCGCTTTGCCCCAGAATGCTGCGGATCAATCCCTGGAATGCCTGGGCCAGTGTGGCATAGGGGATGTGGCGCTTGAACTGATCGAACTTGCCCGAAGCGAACAGGGCCGTCGGCTTGATCAGCACCTTGTGCAATTCGCCGACCAAGGCCGACTTGCCGACCCCGGAATATCCCGACACCAACACGAACTCGAACCGGCCTTGGTCCGTCACCCGCTTGGCCGCTTCCAGCAACGTGGTCAGTTCGGCTTCGCGGCCGTAGAGCTTTTCCGGGATGTACAGCCGGTTGGGATGATCGCTTTTGCCCAAGATGAAGGCCGGAACATCCCCGGTTTCACGCCAGCTATCCAGGCAGTGGCGAAGGTCGCTCACCAGGCCGGCCGCCGTTTGATACCGGCTCTCCGCGGCCTTGGACAGCAACTTGACGATGACGTCCGAGACCCCTCGGGGAATATCCTTGCGCACGAGTTCCGGCGACGGCGGTTGCAAAGCCACATGGAAATGAACCAGTTCCACCGGATCGTCCGACAGGAACGGTCTGCGGCCGCAAAACATCTCGAAAAGCAAGACGCCAAGGGCATAAAGGTCGGCGCGGCTGTCCACGGATCGATTCATCCGCCCCGTTTGCTCGGGCGCCATGTAGGCGAAGGAACCGTCGATGGTTTCCACTGGTTCCGGAGCCTGCCTGAGACGGGGAAAGGACGAGGCGACACCGAACCCGGTAAAGCGCGCACCCTCGCCCGGGGGGGTGATGACGACATTCGAGGGGCGGATATCCTTGTGCAAGATGCCTGCGGCATGCATCTTCACCAAGGCCTCGGCAATGTCGATGGCAAGGGTCAAATGGGTTTCAATATCGAACGGGCCGTTCTCTGGTTGGCACGCCAGCAGGTCTTCCAGCAGCCGTCCGTCGGTGTTCGCAAACACCAGCGTTACGGCTTCGTCGGATTCCTCAAGGGACAGCGGCAACACCGCCCAATCGGCGCTCAACTTATCCCGAAAGCTGAATTCCCTTTTAAGGAAGGCAACTTTCCGTTTAGTTGAAGCGACCTTGGTCGGTGCTAAAATCGTTACCGAGCCAGTGGAATCACATGAAGGCCAAGAAAGGGCCATCTGATTATCCCCGGGCAAGGAACTTGATTTTTCAGACATCGCGTCCCCAGGATTTACGACACATTCTAAAAATAGAACACCCTTGTTATTTATCATGCCCGTGACTTGGCAGCCAGAGCGCCATCGAGTGAAATAGGTATTTCATTGATGAAGGGGATGCCCCCGTCGTGGGGGGGCGATTCAAACCGCCGGATTGACCAGCGCACCTTCGCCTGCGGCATCGATGACGGCGCGGTTGCCGTCCACGCGCACCTTGCCCTCGGCCAGCAGCTTCAGCGCCAGCGGATAGCAGCGGTGTTCCTGTTCCAGAACCCGGGCGGCCAGGCTGTCCTCGGTGTCGTCCGGCAATACCGGCACGGCGGCCTGGACCAGGATCGGGCCGGCATCCAGGTCGGGGGTGACCAGATGGACGGTGCAGCCGTGCAGCTTGACCCCTTCGTCCAGCGCGCGGCGGTGGGTGTGCAGCCCCTTGAAGCTGGGCAGCAGGGCAGGGTGGATGTTGATCATCCGGCCGGCCCATCCTTGGGTGAAGGGTGCCGACAAAAGCCGCATGAAACCGGCCAGGCAGACGATTTCGACACCGGCTTGCCGCAGCTCGGCATCCATCGCCTGGTCGAACGCCTCGCGGCTGGCAAAGCCCTTGTGCGGGATGGTGCGCGTGGCAATGCCGGCCCGTTCGGCCCGTTCCAGCGCGTAGACCCCGGGCACGTTGCTGATCACCAGCACGATCTCGGCCGGGAAGGCCGGATCGGCGCAGGCATCGATCAGGGCCTGCAGGTTCGACCCCCGGCCCGAGACCAGCACGCCGACCTTGGCCCGGCTCATCAGCCCCACGCCTCGGTGCCCAAAACCTGGCTTTGCGCTTCGTCGCCCCCTCGTGCCCGCATGGTGCCGATGGTGAACACCGTCTCGCCGGCCTCGGTCAGGATGCGCACCGCCTCGGCCGCCTTGTCGGCCGGTGCCACCAGCACCATGCCGATGCCGCAATTGAAGGTGCGGGCCATCTCGTGCGGGACGATGCCGCCCTGCTGGGCCAGCCACTTGAAGACCGGCGGCAGCGTCCAGGCCTTGGCGTCGATGGAAGCGACCACATCGTCGGGCAGCACGCGCGGCACGTTCTCGATCAGGCCGCCGCCGGTGATGTGGGCCAGCGCCTTGATGGTGCCGGCGCGGATGGCGGCCAGGCAGGATTTGACATAGATGCGGGTCGGCGCCAGCAAGGCGTCACCCAGCGTGCGGGCCGGATCGAACGGGGCCGGGGCGTCCCAGGCGATTCCAGCCCGTTCCACCACGCGCCGCACCAGCGAATAGCCGTTGGAATGCACGCCCGACGAGGCCAGACCCAGCAAAACGTCGCCCGGGGCAACGCTTTCCAGCGGCAGCAATTGGCCGCGCTCGGCGGCGCCGACCGAGAAGCCGGCCAGATCATAGTCGCCCTTGGCGTACATGCCCGGCATCTCGGCGGTTTCGCCGCCGATCAGCGAGCAGCCGGCCTGGCGGCAGCCTTCGGCGATGCCGGCGATGATGGCGCTTCCGTGGGCCACGTCCAGCTTTCCGGTGGCGAAATAATCCAGGAAGAACAGGGGCTCGGCGCCCTGGACCACCAGATCGTTGACGCACATGGCGACCAGATCGATGCCGACGGTATCGTGGCGGCCCGATTCGATGGCCACCTTCAGCTTGGTGCCGACGCCGTCGGTGGTGGCGACCAGGATCGGGTCCTTGAAGCCGGCGGCCTTGGGGTCGAACAACGCGCCGAAACCACCCAGGCCGGCCGAGGTGCCGGACCGGACAGTGGACTTGGCCAAGGGCTTGATGGCGTCGACCAGGGCTTCGCCGGCGTCGATATCGACGCCCGCATCGCGGTAGGTCAGACCCTGCTTATCGTCGGGGGCGGGAATGGTCTTCCTCGTGGCTTTGCGTGTGATATGGTGTGGCCCATTTCAGGGGGGCCGATCTCGGCGCCGAAGATACTCCAACCCGAACGGTTTGCAATGCCTTCTCTCCGCCTGCTGTGTGTCTTGGGGCTGCTGCTGGGCCTGTCCGGTCAGGTCTTGGCGCAAGGTGCGGCCGATGCCTTCACCGTGCGCGGCGTCGAGGTCGATGTCTCGGCCGCCAATGTCCAGGCCGCCAAGGATCAGGCCGTCGCCGAGGGCCAGCGCCAGGCCTTCCGCCAGTTGCTGGACCGCCTGACCCAGCCGTCCGACCATGCCCGCCTGCCCAAGGCCGACGGGCTGGATTACGTCCGCGATTTCACCGTCGATCAGGAACGCGCCTCGGCGACCCGCTATCTCGCCAGCCTGACGGTGCGTTTCAACGCCGCCGCGGTGAAGAAGCTGCTGCAGAATGCCGGGATTCCCTTCGCCGACGCCCGCGCCCGCGGCGTGGTGATCGTGCCGGTCTACAAGCCGGCGGCCGGGTCCCGGCCGGTCCTGTGGGACGATCCCAATCCGTGGCGGGTCGCCTGGGTCGGCCTGGGCGGCGGCGGGCTGGTGCCCCTGACCGTACCGGCCGGCGAGGTGGGCGATGTCGCCGCCATCACTCCGGAACAGGCGCTGGCCGGTTCGGCCGATGCCATGCGCGCCATCGGCAGCCGGTGGAAAAGCCCCGACGTGCTGGTGGCGGCCGCCGCCCTGTCGCCGACCGGCAAAAGCCTGGACGTCGCCCTGCTGGCCGAGCCCGGCACGCCCAAGCCGTTCGACACCCTGTCCTATTCCTTGAACGACGGCGAAAGCCTGGACGGCTTGATGCGCCGCGCCGCCCGCGACATCTCGAAGGCCATCGACCAGCTGCACAAGCAGCCCAATCTTTTGCATTTCGACCGCGCCGGCACGGTGTCGGCGCTGGTGCCGTTGTCCAGCCTGGCCGACTGGCTGGCGGTGCGCGACCGCCTGGCCAAGGTGTCGCAGGTCCGCCGCTGGGAACTGGTGTCCCTGTCCAAGGTCGAGGCGGCGGTGACCTTGCACACCGTCGGCGAGGCCGAGCAGGTGCGGTCCGCCCTGAACGGCGCCGGCTTGAAGATGGACATGGTCGATGGCTTCTGGACCATCCGGCCGGTGGGGGTGAAATGACACAATCGCAGCGCCTGCGCTTCTGGCTGATCGGACTGGCGGTCTTTCTGGCCCTGCTGTGGCTGCTGAAGGGCATGCTGCTGCCCTTCGTCGCCGGCATGGTCATCGCCTATTTCCTGGACCCGCTGGCCGACCGGCTGGAAGCCTTGGGCCTGTCGCGCACGCTGGCCACCGCCATCGTCACCGGCGGTTTCTTCCTGGTCTTCTTCGGCATCCTGGTGGTGCTGCTGCCGCTGCTGGAACATCAAGTCGTCGAGTTCGTCCACCGCGTTCCCGGCTATATCGACACCCTGGAAGCCCGGATCGAGCCCTTGATCCTCGAGATCAAGCGCAAGCTGTCCAAGGGCGATATCGAGAAGCTGCGCAGCTCGGCCGGCGAATATGCCGGCACGGCCGTCACCTGGGGCATCGGCGTGATCAAGGGCATGCTGAGCGGCGGCCTGGCGATCTTGAACCTGTTGTCCTTGCTGTTCATCACCCCCATCGTCGCCTTCTACCTGGTCCATGACTGGGATGTCATCAAGGCCAAGATCGATAGCTGGCTGCCGCGCGACCATGCCGACACCATCCGCGCCCAGCTGCGCGAGATCGATCGCACCATTTCCGGCTTCGTGCGCGGCCAGGCCAGCGTCTGTCTGGCCATGGCCGCCTTCTATGGGCTGGGCCTGTCGCTGGTCGGGCTGGACCTGGGTCTGGTCATCGGCCTGGGCGCCGGATTATTCTCGTTCGTGCCCTATCTGGGGGTGATCTCGGGCTTCGTCGCCGGTGTCGCCCTGGGCTTCGCCCAGACCCAAGGCTGGGAACTGCCCGGACTGGTCGCCATGGTGTTCGCCGCCGGTCAGGTGCTGGAAGGCAATTTCCTGACGCCCAAGCTGGTGGGCAGCAAGGTCGGGCTGCATCCGGTGTGGATCATCTTCGCCCTGTTGGCCTTCGGCAGCCTGTTCGGCTTCGTCGGTCTGCTGCTGGCGGTGCCGCTGGCCGCCGTCATCGGCGTGCTGGTGCGCTTCGCCATGGGCCGCTATCTGGTCAGCCGACTGTATCACGGCGACGGCGTGCCGTGACTGGCGGTCAACTGCCGTTGACGCTGCCGCATCGGCCCGCTTTGGGGCGCGAGGATTTCCTGACCGCCGCCTGCAACGAGCAGGCGGTGGCCTGGCTGGAACGCTGGCCGGACTGGCCGGTCCATGCCTTGGCGCTGTTCGGGCCGCCCGGCTGCGGCAAAAGCCACCTGCTGGCCGCCTTCGCCGCCGCCCAGGACGGCGTTGTCATCATCGACCGGGCGGCACTGACGGTGGCGATGGTGCCCGATCTGGTCGAGAAGGCGCGGGTGGTGGCGGTCGATCGGCTGGACGAAAGCGACGACGGCGAGGACGCGCTGTTCCATCTGTGGAACCTGACCAAGGAAACCGGCCGTCACCTGCTGCTGGCCGGGCGCGAGGCGCCGGCCCGGCTGGGCGTGCGCCTGCCCGACCTGCGGTCCCGGCTGTCGTCGGTGCTGGCCGTCGGCATCGGCGCGCCCGATGAATCCTTGCTGGCCGCCGTGCTGGTCAAGCTGTTCGCCGACCGTCAACTGAAGGTGACGGCCGATTTGGTCAGTTATACCTTAAGCCGGTCGGAACGCAGCTTCGCCGCCATTGGCCGGGTGGTGGACGCGCTGGATCGCGCCTCGCTGGCGGCGCATCGCGCCGTCACGGTGCCGCTGGCCCGCGCCGTGCTGGAATCCTTGGACACGGAGGAACGCTGATGGATCTGGGGCTTTCGGGCCGGCGCGCCCTGGTTTGCGCCGCCAGTCGTGGGCTGGGCAAAGCCTGCGCCCTGGCCTTGGCCGCCGAGGGCTGCGAGGTGTTGATCATCGCGCGCCGCCCCGACATTCTGGCCCATGCCGCCGACGACATCCACCAACAGACCGGCGCCAAGGTGGAAGCCGTCGCCGCCGACGTCACGACGCCGGAAGGCCGGGCCCGCGTCCTGGCGGCGATGCCCGACCCGGACATCCTGGTGACCAATGCCGGCGGCCCGCCGCCCGGGGATTTCCATGATTGGGATCGCGACACCTGGATCAAGGCGCTGGACGCCAACATGCTGGCCCCGATCGAGCTGATCAAGGCCACCATCGATTCCATGATGGTTCGGCGCTGGGGCCGCATCGTCAACATCACCTCGGGTGCGGTCAAGGCCCCGATCGACGTGCTGGGCCTGTCGAACGGGGCGCGTTCCGGCCTGACCGGCTTCGTCGCTGGATTGGCGCGGGCCAGCATCCGCCACGGCGTCACCATCAACAACCTGCTGCCGGGCCCGTTCGACACCGACCGGCTGGCGCAGGTATTGGCGGCCCAGGCGGCCAAGGATGGGGTCGCGGTGGAAGAAGCCGCGCGGCGCCGCGCCGGGGCCAATCCGGCGGGGCGCTTCGGCGACCCGGCCGAATTCGGCGCCTTCTGCGCCTTTCTGTGTTCCGATCAGGCCGGCTACATGACCGGTCAGAACATCTTGCTGGATGGCGGCGCTTATCCGGGGGTGTTCTGACGTGCTCGGGGAACAGTACACCGAGGCGAAGCCGAGGGACTTTTTCCCGCAGCAGCCTTACTGGCCTCGGACCACCTTCAAGGCGCGGTCCAGTTGCGGGTCCGATCCCTCGACCGGTTCGGTGACGATGTCGGGGGTGATGCCGACCTTATCGACCGGCTGGGTGCTGGGGCGCAGATAACGCGACGTCGTCACCCGCATGCCGCCTTCCGACAGGTCCAGGATGGTCTGGACGCTGCCCTTGCCGAAGCTTTTCTGGCCGACCAGAACGGCGCGGCGGTGATCCTTCAGGGCGCCGGCGACGATTTCCGAGGCCGACGCGCTGCCGCCGTCGATCAACACCACGATGGGCAGGCCAGGCATGATCTCGCCGATCCGGCCGCTATAGACCTGGCGGTCCTGGCTGCGGCGCCCGGTGGTCGAGACGATGGGGACGTCACCCAGGAACAGGTCGGCGACGGCGATGGCCTGGTCCAGCAGGCCGCCCGGGTTGCGGCGCAGATCCAGGACGATCCCCTTGAGCCGGCCACCGGCCGCCTTTTCCAGATCCAGCAGGGTCGAGCGCAGGTTGGCGGCGGTGCCGCCGGCGAACTGGGTGACGCGGACATAGGCGACGTCGGACCCGTCCAGACGGCCCTTGACCGCCTGCAACTGGATGATTTCGCGCTTCAGGACCACGTCGCGGGTGACGCCGTTGGTGGTGGCGAGCGTCAAGGTGACCGGGGTGCCGACCTTGCCCCTGATCTTCGACACCACCTGCATCAGGGATTGGCCGGCGGTCGGCGTGCCATCGACCTTCAAGATACGGTCGTCTACCTTGATGCCGGCGCGGGCGGCGGGGGTGTCGTCGATGGGGGCGACCACCACCACCTGGTCTTCCTTCATGGTCAGTTCCATGCCGACGCCGCCGAACTGGCCGGAAAACGACGTCCGCATGTCGTCCATGTCGGCCGGGGTCAGATAGGCGGTGTGCGGGTCCAGCACCTCGCTCATCGCCGTGGTCGCCGCCTTGAAGGCGTCGTCGGGGCTTTGCGGCGGCTTCAACTCGCGGACCGCCTTGGCGGCGGCCTCGCTGATCTGGTGCGATTCCTTGGGCTCGACATAGACCTCGACGATCTTGCTGATCATCTCGTCCAGCAATTCCGCCTTGGCCTTGGCCTTGGGCGTCTCGAGCCCGGCCTGGCTGAAGGCCTGGGTCAGCAAGGCGCGGTCGGCACGGTCCGCCAGCGAGGCGCCGGAAATCAGGATCAGAACGGAAAATGCGGCCAGGAACAGTCTGTTCATGACCGCATTGTGACGCAGGCGGCGGGGAAGGAAAACCCCCCGCCGACAAAATCTAGGGATCAATGTCCCAATTCGGGATGGGCAAGGCGGAATTCGCACAATCCGTGGGCGCAGTCCGCCGCGATGGCCAGGTGATGGTCGCAGGCCAGCTTGGCCTCGGCCTCCAGCACCGCCTCGATTTCGGCCGGGCCGTCGGGACGGTCCAGCACCTCTTCCGCCCATTCGGCGGCGACGATGGTGGGGATGTGCTTGAAACAGGCGACGGAATCGACCTGTTCCGGCGTTAGGCCACTGAAGGCGATGCAATCTACCAGGGACAACATGGGCGGCACTCCCCTGATCGTTTCCGAATGGGAGGCTCGGGTTCGTTCCCGGGCCCGGAATGGTGAAGAAAACACTAACACAGACGCCGGGTTTCCAAGAATGCAAAAAGTTGATGGGTAGGATGAATTTCGAACTACATATTGCGGTGCACCTAAGAATGTTTGCCAAATGCTGCAGGTGCTTCTTGGCCTTGTCGAACAAATACGGACGAATGTTCTTTTCTATGCTTGGCGGCCAGCGCGGCCTTGACCGGGGCGGTGCGGGCGCGTCACACTTGGCGGATGTTCGGGAAAATCCTGCTGACCGTCGCGGTCGTCGCCATCATCTGGTTCGGTTTCAAGTTCGCCCAGCGCCTGTTGGAGCAAAAGGCGAGGCGCGACCCGGACCAGCCGGCCGCCGGGCCGCGCCCGGTGTTTCGTCCTGATCCGGACGGCGAAAGCGTTCAGGATCTGGTCAAGTGCCCGGCCTGCTCGACATGGCGGTCGGCCAAACAGGGGCATTGCGGCCTTGAGAAATGTCCTTACTAGCCTGATCCTGCTGGCCTTGGCGGGCTGCAGCCTGCCGGCGCCCGACCAGCCGGCGTGGCACGGCCGCATGGGCCGGTTTATCGGCCTGGTGGCCCAATGCGGCTGTTCGGATATCACCCCCGACCGGGCCGTGGCCGATTATCTCAAGGCGGTGGACGGACGATACGCCCAAGCCGATCTGGTGGCGATGAAGGGCTATGTCGCCGACGGCGCTGTCGAGCGCTATGACAACCAGATCGAAATCTGCAAGGAAGTGTGCGGCCAGGCCTGCATGGTCAACGCGGTGGCCCAGCCGATGGGCGGGCGCACCATCCCCGGCGTGGCCGCCTGCCCGGTATCGGAACGCGACCTGCATTTGACCCCGGGCCGGTTCGACGGGCCGAACAGGCTTTAGAGCGGCGCGCCTTTCATCAGAGGCGGGCCGCTCCGGCGAGCATTGAGCGAGCGGCCAAGCCGCCGGAGGCGGCGCCCGGCGAGGGCACTTGAAAATGGCTAGCTGTTGCCCCACCAATAGACCCAGACGAACAGGAACAGCCACACCACATCGACGAAGTGCCAGTACCAGGCGGCGGCCTCGAAGCCGACATGCTGCTTGGGCGTGAAGTCGCCCTTGACGGCGCGGGCCAGGCACACGGCCAGGAAGCACACGCCGACGAAGACGTGGAAGCCGTGGAAGCCGGTGGCCATGTAGAACACCGACGGATAGACGCCGTCCTGGAAGCCGAAGGTGGCCTGGCCGTATTCATAGACCTGCAGCGACAGGAACAAGGCGCCCAGCACGACGCTGAGCGCCAGCCCGCCTTTCAGGGCGGTGCGGTTGCCTTCGCGCAGGCCGTGATGGGCCCAGTTCACCGTCGCCCCGGAACTCAGCAGGATCAGGGTGTTGATGAAGGGCAGGGTCCAGGTGTGCAAGGGCTCGATCCCGGCCGGCGGCCATTCGGGCACCAGTTGGTTGACCCCCAGGGCGGCGTTGAAGAAGGCCCAGAAGAAGGCGGCGAAGAACATCACCTCGCTGGCGATGAACAGCGCCATGCCGACCCGCAGGCCGTGCTGGACCTCTGCCGTATGGTCATGGCCGGAATTGGCCTCGCGCACCACGTCGCGCCACCAGCCAAGCCCGGTCAGCAGCACCAGGCCCAGGCCGACCAGCAGCCACAGGCGGTGGGCGTGGTCCTGGAAGTACTGGACCGCGCCATAGGCCAGGACAAAGGCCGCCACCGAGCCGACGAACGGCCACGGGCTGGGATTGACCAGATGATAGGGGTGATCGTGGTGCGAGGGGGATGCGCTCATGACCGGCCCTGCCTTTCGGGAACAAGGTAGAAGGTATAGGACAAGGTCACCGTGTCGACGTCCTCGGCCAGGCCGGGATCGACGAAGAAGCTGACCGGCAGTTCGGCGCTTTGGCCGGGCTCCAGCCGCTGCTCGGTGAAGCAGAAACATTCGGTCTTGTTGAAGGATTGGCCGGCCTTGTCGGGTGTCACGTTGAACACCGCCGTCCCCACCAAGGTCCGGGGCGAGCGGTTGGTGGCGCGATAGAAGGCCAGACTCGGCTCGCCCAGATGCACGCGCATCTGCCGCTGGATTGGCACGAACTCCCAATCGAGCCCCTTGGCCAGCCCCTTGGCCAGCGACGCATCGAACCGCACCGTCACCATCCTGGCCGAGGCCTCGGGCGGGACGTCCGTGGCGACACGCGGCGTGCCGCCGGCTCCGGTCAGCCGGCAGTAAAGACCGTAAAGCGGCACGCTGGCGGCCACCAGCCCGATCATCGCCGCCACGCCGGCCAGCGTGGCCAGGACGACGGGGCGATGGCGGCGCCGGTCCATGGGGCTACTCCGCCGCCCGGTCGAAGCGGGGCAATTGTTCGAAGGAATGCAAAGGCGGCGGCGAACTGACCGTCCATTCCAAGGTGGTGGCGCCCACCCCCCATGGATTGGCGGCCACCTTGGCGCCGCTCGAGAAGGTGCGCCAGCAGATGAACACGAAAAGAAGTGCCGCGGCGAAAGCGATGTAAGCCCCGATCGAGCTGACCAGGTTCCAGCCGTGGAAGGCGTCGGGATAATCGGGGATACGGCGCGGCATGCCGGCAAGGCCCAGGAAATGCTGCGGGAAGAAGGTCAGGTTGACGCCGATGAAGGTCAGCCAGAAATGCAGCCTGCCCAGCCCTTCCGGGTATTGGCGTCCGCTCATCTTGCCGATCCAGTAATAGAAGCCGGCGAACATGGCGAACACCGCGCCCAGGCTAAGGACATAGTGGAAATGGGCGACGACGTAGTAGGTGTCGTGCAGGGCGATGTCGATGCCGGAATTGGCCAGAACCACCCCGGTCACGCCCCCGATGGTGAACAGGAAGACGAAGCCTGCCGCCCACAGCATCGGCACCTTGAACTCGATGGATCCGCCCCACATGGTGGCGATCCAGGAAAACACCTTGATGCCGGTGGGGATGGCGATGACCATGGTGGCGGCGGTGAAATAGGCCCTTGTATCGACGCCCAGGCCCACCGCGAACATGTGATGCGCCCACACCACAAAGCCGATTCCGCCGATCGAGACCATGGCATAGGCCATGGCCAGATAGCCGAAGACCGGCTTCTTCGAGAAGGTGGCGATGATGTGGCTGATGATGCCGAAGGCCGGCAGGATCATGATGTAGACTTCGGGGTGGCCGAAGAACCAGAACAGATGCTGGTACAAGATCGGGTCGCCGCCCTTGGCCGGGTTGAAGAAGCCGGTGCCGAAATTGCGGTCGGTCAGCACCATGGTCAGGGCGCCGGCCAGCACCGGCACCGCCAGCAGCAGCAAGATGGCGGTGACCAGCATGGCCCAGGCGAACAGCGGCATGCGGTGGAAGCCCATGCCCGGCGCGCGCATGTTGACGATGGTGGTGATGAAGTTGATGGCGCCCAGGATCGACGACACGCCGGCGACATGAAGGGCCAGGATGGCGAAATCGACCGAGATGTCGGTGTGCCCGGTGACCGACAGCGGCGGGTAAAGGGTCCAGCCGGTGCCGACCCCGGCCCCGGTCAGCGCCGACAGCATCAACAGGGCGAAGGCCGGCGGCAGCAGCCAGAAACTGATATTGTTCATGCGCGGGAAGGCCATGTCGGGGGCACCGATCATCAGCGGCACGAACCAGTTGCCGAAGCCGCCGATCAGGGCCGGCATCACCACGAAGAACACCATGATGACGCCGTGCGCGGTCAGGATGACGTTGTAAAGGTGGAAATCGCCGTCCAGGTATTGGATGCCGGGGTCCTGCAATTCCATGCGCATGAACACGCTCATGGCGCCGCCGATCAGGCCGGTGATCACCGAGAACACCAGGTACATGCTCCCGATGTCCTTGTGGTTGGTCGAATAAAGCCAGCGGGTCAGGCCATGCGGATAGGCGCTGCTCATCGGGCGCTCTCCCCTGAAAGGGCCACTTGCGGGGGTCTGGCGGCGAACTTGGTGCGGGCCTCGTCCAGCCAGGCGGTGAATTGCTCCTTCGGCACCGCGTGGATCATGATCGGCATGAAGCCGTGGTTGACGCCGCACAGTTCGGAACATTGGCCGTAATAGGTGCCGGGCCGGTCGATGCGCACCCAGGTCTCGTTCAGGCGGCCGGGGACGGAATCGGTCTTCAGCCCCAGGGCCGGCACCGCCCACGAATGGATGACATCGTCGGCGGTCAGCTGGACCCGGATCGCCACGCCCACCGGCAGCACCACCGGATTGTCGGTGGTCAACAGCCGCAACTGCCCGGGCCGCAGGTCGGCCTCCTGGGTCATCAGCGCGTCGAACTTCAGATTGTGGTCGGGATAATCGTAGCTCCAGTACCATTGGTGGCCGGTGACCTTCAGGGTCATCTCGGCGGCCTGGGTGCGGTCCATGAAGTAAAGCAGCTTCAGCGACGGAAAGGCGATCAGGAACAAGATCAGGGTCGGAATGGCGGTCCAGGCTATTTCCAGCTTGGTGTTGTGGGTCCACGTCGCCGGGACGGGGTTGCGCTTCTCGTGATAACGCCACAGGCACCAGCCCAGCAGGGCGGTGACCAGGGCGACGATGGCGATGATCACCACGTTCACCAGCGTCGCCAGCTCGGTGATCCTGGCCATGGTCGGCGAGGCGGCGGCCTGGAAGCCGAAGGCCCAGGGGACCGGTTCGCTGGCTTGTGCCGCGGCCGAAGCCAGGAACAAGGCAAAGGCGTAATGGAAGGCCCGGGTCATCGGTGCGTCTCCGCCTGTCGTCCATGGGACAACCATAGGAGTGGGGATTGCGGTCAGGCCTGCCAATAGCTGGGGTGAAAAGAATCCCGGGCGAGGGGCTTGAAAAATTTGCTGCATATGCTATATAAGAAACATCTAATTATTAGGGCGAAGGCCCATCCCTGGAGTGGTTCGATCCATGCTCAATCGCCTGTTCGGTCAGATGTTTTCCGCCCCGGCCCAGCCCGAGAACGTCCATATGGTGTCGCCGGTCGAGGTGCGCCAATGGCTTGATTCCGGGATTGCGGTGCTGGTCGATGTGCGCGAGCCGAACGAGGTGGCGGCCGAGACCATCGCCGGGTCGATCAACCTGCCGTTGTCGTCGTTCGACGCCGCCAAGTTGCCGAAGGTCCCCGAGGGCAAGAAGCTGGTCCTGCATTGCCGTTCGGGCCAGCGTTGCGGCATGGCCGCCGCCAAATTGGTCCAGGCCGGCTATACCGGCGAGATCAACCGCATGGAAGGCGGCATCATGGGCTGGCGCATGGCCGGCGGCCCGACGCGCCCGGGCGCCTGATCCGGCCGGGTGCCGCGGTCACGGCAGGGTAAAGGCGAAGGTGCTGCCCTGTCCGGGGCGGCTCTCCACCTCGATGTTGCCGCCATGGCGTTCGACGATCTTGCGGCACACCGCCAGGCCGACACCGGCGCCGTCAGCATATTCGGCCGGGTGTAGCCGCTGAAACACCTTGAACAGACGGTCGAACTGATCGGCGTCGATGCCGATGCCGTTATCCGAGACGGCGAAGCGCCAGCCGCCATCGGTCGGCCTGGCCGACACCGTGATCAGCGGAGCACGGTCGGGGGCGCGATATTTCAGGGCGTTGCCGATCAGGTTCTGGAACAGGCGCACCATCTCGTTGGGGCTGGCGGTCAGGATTGGCCAGTCTCCTTCGATGCGAATCTCGGCCTGGGCCTCCTGGATGGCCGGGGCCAGATATTGCAGGGCTTCATCGACCTGGGCGCGGCAATCGGTCTGGACCATCGGCTCGCCCGAGCGGCCGACGCGGGAATATTCCAACAGCGAGACCAGCATCTGATCCATGCGCGACGCCCCCGAGCGCACATAGTCGAAGAAGGTGTGCTCGTCTTCCGCCAGCCGCTCTTTCAGGCGGGTGTCCAGCAGCTTGACGTAGCTGGCGATCATCCTGAGCGGCTGACGCAGGTCGTGGGAAATGATATAGGCGAATTGCTCGAGCTCTTCGTTCGAGGCGGCCAGCGCCCGGCTTCGTTCCTCCAGCTGACGGGTGCGCCGTTCGACCTCGTCGCGCAAGTTCGCCCGCATGCGGTGCTGCTCGTCTTGCAGCAACCCCATGTACAAGACGGCGATGCCGACGCCGATGATCGTCAGGTTCAAGACGACGATGGCCTGGGCGGTGCCTTGCCCCCGAAGCGGTCCCAGGTCGAAGGCCGCCTGCACCACCATCACGGTCGCGCACACCAGATTGCCGGCGGCGGCACCGGGGAACTGGAAGATGAAGGCCATCAGCGCCAATCCCAGCAAGGCCAGCGGCGCCAACAGCGGGTCGATCGCCGAAACCGCCACCTGGGCGACGGCCAACAGGGCCAGGGCGGCCGGCAGCCGCATCCGAGGCCAGCCGGCCGAGAACGCCACGATCACCGGCACCACCAGGAACAGACCGCTGGTGTCGGCCAGCAGCAGCATCGAGGTGCGTTCCAGGAAGGCGTGCGCGGTCAGTGGGCCGGCAGTTCCGGCCAGGTCGTGGATCAGCGGCAGAAGCCACACGGTCGCCAGCGGCGGGATCAGGCAAATCGACGCCAGCGCCCGCAGGCGGCGGGGATCGTGGACCGGGGCGCCGACCAGAGTGTCCCAGTGGCGGCCAAGCAGGGCCCAGCCCAGCCAGGATTGCAAGGAATCGACCAAGGCCGACAGCAGGGTGGCCAGCAAGACCTGTCCCTGGTCGCCCATCATCAGGCCGTTGGCGGTGAAGCTGGCGACGGCGACAAGGATCGCGCCCCGTTGGCCCAGGACCCGCAAGATGGCGACGCCTACGCCCGCCGGCAGCCAGAACACCGTCAGGTTGCCCGGCGGCAGGCTGGCCAGGGTCATGCCGCCGATGGCGGTGGCGATGTAGGCGGCGAACAATAGGGCGGCAGCCGCCCCGCGAGAGTGCCGAAAAGGCAAGATGCGGTCCCGGGTATGAAGCTCAGATCGAAACAGTCTACGCCAAACGGGTGGGGGCGCAATCGGTGATGAATTCCCCCTTTTGTTTCAATGGTTTTTGCAGTGCGGCCAAAAAAAGGTGGCGTTTCCTTGATCCTGGTCAGGCCAACCCGCTTGTCAGAGCCTTTTTGCGCTGTTAGTTTAACCTAATATAACCGTAAAAAATCTCCAGGGAGGAGGAAGTGACCATGAGGGGTATCCCCACTACGCTCGCACTTTGCCTTGCTTTCGGGCTGGCGATCCTGCCGGCTGCCGCCAAGGCTGCCGATCCTGTCGCCGTGATGGCGGATGCCTGCTCGGGTTGCCACGGCACCGACGGCCATTCCATCGGCGGCATGCCGGCTTTTTCCGGCAAGAGCGCCGACGAACTGAAGAAGTTCCTGCGTGACTACAAGTCGGGCGCCCGCGAGGCGACGGTCATGGACCGCATCGCCAAGGGCTACAGCGTCGAGCAGCTCGACGCCATCGCCGCCTACTTCGCCAGCCGCAAGAAGTGATCGGGGGACGCCATCATGTTCAATATTTCTCGTAGGACTTTCAACGGCCTGATGGGCGCCGCCGGCGCCCTGACCATGGCTGGCGGTCTGTCGGCCTGCTCGGGTGGCGCCAAGGTGGTGGTCATCGGCGGCGGCTTCGGCGGCGCCACTGCGGCCAAGTACCTCAAGCGTTACGACCCCAGCCTCGACGTCACCCTGATCGACGCCGACAAGACCCACTTCACCTGCCCGTTCTCGAACACCGTTCTGGCCGGCATGAACGACATGGCCTATATCGAGCGCAAGTTCGATACCCTGGTCAACAAGCACGGCGTCAAGGTGTTCACCGACCTGGTGGTCGCCATCGACGGCGCCGCCAAGGTGGTCAAGACCAAGAGCGGCCAGACCTTCGCCTACGACCGTCTGATCGTGTCGCCGGGCATCGACTTCAAGTGGAACGCCATCCCCGGTTATGACGAGGCCGCCAGCCACATCATGCCGCACGCCTGGAAGGCCGGTCCGCAGACCGTGCTGCTGAGGAAGCAGCTGGAGGCCATGCCGGCCGGCGGCCTGGTGGTTATCTCGGCGCCGGGCAATCCGTTCCGCTGCCCGCCCGGCCCGTACGAGCGCGCCAGCCTGATCGCCGCCTACCTGAAGAAGCACAAGCCGAAGTCGAAGCTGCTGATCCTGGATTCCAAGGACGCCTTCGCCAAGGACAAGCTGTTCAAGGAAGGCTGGGAAAAGCTGTACGACGATATCATCGAGTGGGTGCCGGCCGCCAAGAACGGCAAGGTCACCAAGGTCGATGCCAAGGCTGGAATCGTCGAGACCGACTTCGAGAAGTTCAAGCCGGCCGTCGCCAACATCATCCCGCCGCAGACCGCCGGCAAGATCGCCATCGATGCCGGCCTGGCCGACAAGTCGGGCTTCTGCCCGGTCAATCCGATGACCTTCGAATCGACCCTGATCAAGGACGTTCATGTCATCGGCGATGCCAGCATCGCTGGCGAGATGCCGAAGTCGGGCTATTCCGCCTCGTCGCAGGCCAAGATCACCGCTGCCGCCGTGGTCGCCCTGCTGAAGGGCGAAAAGCCCGGCGAGTTCTCGGCGATCAACACCTGCTACTCGCTGCTGGCTGCCGATTACGGCATCTCGGTCGCGGGCGTGTTCTCGATCCAGGACGGCAAGATCGCCAACGTCAAGGGTGCCGGTGGCGTCAGCCCGATGGGCGCGAACTACCAGTTCCGCAAGAAGGAAGCCGACTTCGCCGTCGGCTGGTACCAGAGCGTCTGCCAGGATAGCTGGGCCTAAGCTCGGCCCGGTCCTGTTCAATCACGGCCCCACCTTCCCGCAAGGGAAGGTGGGTGCTGTTGTTTGACAATTCGCAATCCGATGCTGACTTTGACCTTATTCCATTTCGCAAGCTTAAATATCGCGCAGCATAGAGGGGATTCCCTACTTGCAGTGTCCGATAGATTTTTGGCATATTAGAAAAATGCGAACCGAAGGCAGGGTTAACCTGCTCCAGGGCTTCCGACTTGAAACGGTCTTAGGGGAAACATCCACATGATCTCGCGTCGCTTGAGCTTCGTCGCTGCCGTGCTGGTGGCGCTTGCGGCCGGTGGGGCCGCTGTCCCGGCGTCTGCCGCCGAGACGGAAACCGCCGTCGCCCGTGGCGGCCGTCTTTACGACAATTGGTACAAGGAACTGAAGACGACGCGGCCCGACAGCACGCATCCGTCTTATCCGGCCTCGGGCAAGTCGCCGAAGAATTCCTGGCGTTGCAACGCCTGCCACGGATGGGACTACCAGGGCGACAAGGCCATGGGCATCAAGGGCATCGGCGGCGCCAAGGGCAAGCCCGAAGCTCAGATCGTCGCCGTCCTGCGCGACAAGACCCATGCCTACACCCCGGACCTGCTGCCCGACGTCGCCGCCAATGAACTGGCGATGTTCGTCTCGAAGGGCCAGACCGACATGGCGAAGTTCGTCGATGCCGCCGGCAAGCCCAAGGGCAACGCCGCCAAGGGCGAGGTCTATTACAACTCGCTGTGCGGTGTCTGCCATGGCGCCGACGGCAAGAAGGTGTCGACCGGCATGGCGCTGGGCCAGGCGTCGGAATATCCGGCCGCTGTCGTCCACAAGGCGCTGAACGGCCAGCCGGCCGAGGCGATGCCGATGCTGCGGGCGTTTGATCATCAGGTCACCGCCGACATCGTCGCCTATTCTCAGTCGCTGCCGAAGTAAGCGCGATGACCGCTCAGGGCTCGCACGACCCGCAACCCGGTGGTGCCGCGCATGCGCGGCACCCTCGGCACCCCAGCCACAAACCGTTCTGGCGTAAGGCTATCCTGGTGTGGATCGGCGTGGCGCTGGGCCTGTTCGGCATGGCCGGCTTCGTCACCGCCATCGAATGGACCAATCGGACCGAGTTCTGCACCTCGTGCCACGGCATGGTGCAGAACTACAACGAGTACAAGGAAAGCGTCCATTACCTGAACCGTAGCGGCGCCCATGCCCAGTGCGCCGATTGCCACGTGCCCAAGGCCTTGGGGCCGAAGCTGGTGCGCAAGATGTTCGCCGTCAACGACATCATCGCCGAACTGAAGGGGACGCTGGACACCCCGGAAAAGATGGAAGCCATGCGCCCCATCCTGGCCGAACGGGTGTGGAAGTACATGGCCGACAGCGACTCGCGTGAGTGCCGTAACTGCCATTCCTACGATTCCATGAGCACCACCAAGCAAACCACCACGGCGCGCCGCAAGCACCCCGAGGCGGCCTTGGAAGGCAAGACCTGTATCGCCTGTCACAAGGGCGTGGCCCACAAGCTGCCCTCGTCCAAGGACGATCTGTAGGGGTCTTGGCACTCGCTGGACACCAAGGCGGCCGCCCGGCGACGGGCGGCCGTCAGTCCATCGAGAACAGGTCAGACGGCGCCGACGCCAGGTCCAGCCCCAGTTTGAAACATACGCCCAGCACGATCAGCGCCAGCAGCAGCCGCAGGGTCTCGGCCCGCAGGCGGTCGCCGAACTTGGCGCCGATCTGGGCGCCGACCACGCCGCCCACCAGCAATGTCAGCATCGGCACCGCATCGACGGTGTGGGTGCCGACCGCCTGCAGGAAGGTGACGTTGGCGGTGACGAAGATGATCTGGAACAGCGAGGTGCCGATCACCACCGCCGTCGGCATTTCCAGCACATAGATCATCAGCGGCACCATCACGAAACCGCCGCCGACCCCCATGATCGCCGCCAACAGGCCGCCAAAGGCACCGACGGCGATGGGCAGCAGCGCGCTGATGTAAAGGCCCGAACGACTGAAGCGCATCTTGAACGGCAGGCTGGTGCCGATGTGGCGATGGCGCTTGCGCAAGGCCTGGCTGCCGGGTTTGCGCAGCAGCGCCTGCAAGGATTCGGCGGCCATGGTGGTGCCGATGAAGCCCAGGAACAGCACATAGGAAAGCGCGATCACCAGATCGATCTGGCCCAGCGACTTCAGCCAGGCGAACAGCCATATCCCGCCGCTGGAACCGGCGAAGCCGCCGGCCAGCAGCATCAATCCCATGCGCAGATCGACGGTGCGTCGCCGCCAATGGACGATCAGCCCCGACACGCTGGCGCCGACCACCTGATTGGCGCCGGTGGCGACGGCGACCGGGGCCGGCACCCCCAGGAACATCAGGAACGGCGTCAACAGGAAGCCGCCGCCGACGCCGAACAAGCCCGACAGGAAGCCGACGCCGCCGCCCAGGGCCAGCAAGGTCAGCAGATCGACGGGGATTGCGGCGATGGGCAGATAGATGTTCACAGGGCGTCCCCCATATTCGGCGTCAGGCGCGTGGATTTATAACAGGGACATCTCATATACTCCTGCAGGCGGGACGAGCGTGAGTTAACAAATGGAAACTCGCCGCCGCCGGGAATTTGGAGCAGCATAAGCCATGCGCATTCTGCTGATCGAAGACGATGGGGCGGCCGCCCAAATGCTGGTCCAGGGCTTGGGCGAGGCCGGGCACGGGGTGGATGTCGCCGCCACCGGCTGTGCCGGTCTGGAGCTGGCCGAAGCGGTCGCCTTCGACGCCATCGTCCTTGACCGCATGCTGCCGGACGGCGACGGCTTGACGGTGCTGACCGACCTTCGCGCCCGTGGCGACACCGTCCCGGTCCTGATGTTGAGCGCCCTGGGCGAGGTCGATCAACGGGTCGAGGGTTTGCAGGGCGGGGCCGACGATTATCTGGCCAAGCCGTTTGCCTTCCGCGAGTTGCTGGCCAGGCTGGACGCGGTGGCGCGCCGCCGCGACCCCACCCCGCCCGAGGCGGTGTTACGGCTGGCCGACCTGGAAATCAACCTGATCACCCGCACCGTCACCCGCCAGGGCCACGAGATCGCGTTGCAGCCGCGCGAATTCCGCCTGCTGGAATTCCTGGTCCGTCGCGCCGGCCAGGTGGTGACCCGCTCGATGCTGCTGGAAGGGGTGTGGCAATACCGCTTCGCCCCCGAGACCAAGGTGATCGACGTCCAGGTCAGCCGTCTGCGCCAAAAGATCGACCGCGACTTCCAGCCGCCCTTGATCCATACCATCCGCGGCATCGGGTATCGCGCCGGTGTCCTGGCTTAGTTCGTTTCGCACCACCACCTTCCGCATGGTCGCCCTGGCGGCGGGGGTGTTCGCGGTGCTGGGGCTGGTGCTGATCCTGGTGCTGTCTTTCCTGTTGGAAACCGTCTCCGATCAGCGTTTCGACCGGGTTGCGGCGACCAGCGCCCAGGCGGTGCTGGCCGCCCAAGAGCGGGGCGGCTTCAACGCCCTGCGGGCCGAAGTGGCCGACCGCGCGGCGCGGACCTCGCCCAGCCTGCGGCTTTATCTGCTGGAAGACCCCAGCGGGACGGTGGTGGCCGGCAACCTGCCGACCTGGCCGCGCGACCTGGCGCATCAGGCCGGCAGCGCCACCATCGGGGTGGATCAGGACGGCATCCTGGTTGCCCGGGTCTCGACGATTCCGGTGGCCGGCGGCGGCTTCTTGTTGGTGGGCACGCCGATCCCGGAACGCCAGCGGATCATGAACCTGGAAATCGAGGCACTGGCGGTCATGGCCGGCTTGATGGCCTTGATCGGCACGGCGGCCGGTCTGGTGATCGCCAAAAGGGTGCTGGGCCGGCTGGACGTGGTCAACCGCACCGCCTCGACCATCCTGGCCGGAAATCTAGCGCAGCGTGTGCCGGTGTCGGGGCGTGGCGATGAATTCGATTCGCTGGCCGCCAACATCAACATCATGCTGGATCGCATCGAGGGGCTGTTGGCCACCGTCCACAGCGTCACCCATAACATCGCCCACGACCTGCGCGCGCCGTTGAACCGGCTGCGCGGCCGGCTGGAACTGGCGTTGATGACCCAGCGCTCGCCCGACGATTACCAGCAGGCGCTGGCCGCAGCCATCACCGAGGCCGACGAGATCATCAACACCTTCAACGCCATGCTGGCGATCGCCCGGCTGGAAGGCGGCGCCTCGGGCGCGCGCTCGGACCCGGTCGATGTCAGCGAACTGGTCGAATGCCTGGCCGACCTGTACCAGCCCCTGGCCGAGGAGAACGATCTGACCCTGGCGGTGGAAGTCTTGGCCGGGCAATGGATCCGGGGCGACCGCCACCTGTTGTCGCAGGCGCTGAGCAATCTGGTCGACAACGCGATCAAGTACAGCCCGCCGGGGGGGCGTTTGCATCTGGGGGTCGAGCGGGTCGGCGATTGGGTCCGCCTTTCCGTCAAGGATGACGGCCCCGGCATCGCCGCCGATCAGCGCCAGGCGGTGTTGCAGCCGTTCGTCCGGCTGGACCCGGCGCGCAGCACGCCGGGCTCGGGCTTGGGATTGTCGCTGGTGGCGGCGGTGGCCGAGTTCCACAATGCCCGCCTGACCCTGGCCGATAATCAGCCGGGTCTGGCGGTCTTCATCGATTGTCCGGTCAGTTCCGCGCCCCGGTGAAATAGGGCGAGGTGTCGTAGGGGCCGCGGGCGACCAGGTCGGCCTTGGTGGTCGGCGCCTCGTACCGAGCGGTCGGGAGCGTGTCCAGCGAGGGATCGTAGACGCCGGTGCAGCCGGCCAGCAACAGCAAGCCAGCCATGGCCATCAGGGCTTTCATAGTCGAACCTCCGTAAAACATTCGCGTCGGGCCATGGTAACCCCATGGGGCTCCGTGGGAAAGGCTGCCCTTATTCCAGGGTCAGAATCCATTTCACCAGGGTTCGGATATCGTCTTCCTTGACCCGCTTGTTGGGCGACATCACCTCGGTCCCCCAGGCGCCGGTTCCGCCTTCCTTCACCTTCTTGACCAGCGGTTCGACCATGTCGGGACGACCGCGATAGCGCTTGGCCACCTCGGTCCAGGCCGGGCCGCTGATTTTGGTCGTGAGGTCGTGGCATTGGAAACAGCGGCTTTTGTCGGCCAGTTCCATCATCGCCGGATCGGGAGGCGCGGCTATGGCAGGCGCCGCCACCATCAGGGCCGCGACTAAAGGCAAGGAGAAACGCATCGGCATGGCCCTCCTGGTCGGGGGTGTTCGTTCCAAATGTACGATGGGGCACGGGCTGGCGCAACCAAGGTGGCGACAACTTCAACTTGCCACTTGACGCCCCCGACGGGGGCATGTCCAACTCGGCGTTGGGGAAGAAGGTTGATCATGGCGTTTCGCTCTATTCGTTCGACGGTGTTGATTCCGGCCCTGGTCCTGATCCTTGGGACCGGGATCGGGACGGCTGCCTTGTCGTTCCTGAACGCCCGCTCGGCCGTCAACCATATGGGACACGAATTGCGGGCCGAGTTGTCGCTTCGCGTGGTCGAGCGGCTGCGGTGGTTCCTGTCCCAGGCACCGGGCATGCTGCGCGCCAATGTGCGATTGCTCGAGGCCGGGTTGATCCCGATGACCGATTCCGGCTTGCTCCAGCGTCATTTCTGGGGGCAGGTGCTGATCAACGACGCGGTCACCACCATCTATCTCGGCAACCAGGCCGGCGGGCTGGTCGGGGCCGGCCGCGACGGTCCGGGCGGCAAGCTCTATCTTACCGGCACCGAGAATTTCGCCGCCGGCCCATGGGCCAAGGTCTGGGTCGATGACGACGGCAATCCGGGATCGCGGTCGATGCGGATCGCCAATTTCGACGCCCGCCTGCGCCCGTGGTACCAGGGCGGTGCCAAGGCCGCCGACATCGCCTGGGGCGACATCTTCGTGCTGTTCACCGGCGATGACATGGCGCTGGCGCCCAGTCTGGCCGTTCATGACGACCGGCACCAGGTGGTCGGCGTTGTCGCCACCGACATCTTCATCTCGCATATCGCGTCCTTCCTGCGCGATCTGCAAGGGGCTCGCCCGGGCATGACCTTCATCCTCGAGTCCGGTGGCCTGATGGTGGCGTCGTCGGCCGACGAACGGCCGCTGGTGGCCGCGGGCCAGGGATTGGCGCCGCGCCGTCTGATGGGGGCCGACATGCGCACCCCGGAAATCTCGCAGGCGGTGCGCGCCATCGAAAGGGAGGTCGGGTCGCTTGGGGCCGTCGTCGGTTCGACGCAACTCTCGACCGAGATCGCGGGCCAGCGCCATTTCGTCGAGGTTACGCCGTTCTCGGCCATTCCCGGCCTGTCCTGGCTGGTGGTCACGGTCGCCCCCGAGGACGCCTATCTGGGCCGCGTCACCAAAGGCAACACCACCACCTTGGCGGTGATCGCCGGCATGCTGATGCTGACGCTGATGATCGGGGTCAGGCTGGCCGGCAGCATCACCGTGCCGATCCGTCGCATTCGCGAGGCGTCGCAGCGAATTTCCGCCGGCGACCTGGCGGTGCGCATCGAGGATTCCCGTCATGACGAGTTGGGCGAACTGGCGCGCGCCTTCAACACCATGGCCACCACCCTGGCCCGCGCGGCCGAGACCCAGGTGGCGCAATTGCACGAACTGCGCGATGCCGAGACCCAGGTGCGCCGGCTGAACCAGGAACTGGAGCAGCAGGTGAGCAAGCGCACCGAGCAATTGGTCGAGCGCATCGAGCAGGACCTGCTGACCCAGGAGGAATTGCGCAAGGCGAAGGAAGAGGCCGAGCGCGCCAGTCGCGCCAAGAGCGAGTTCCTGGCCAATATGAGCCACGAATTGCGCACGCCGTTGAATTCGATCGTCGGTTATTCCGACGCCATCCTGAGCGGGACGTTCGGTCCGATCGACAATCCCAAGCATGCCGAATATGTGCGCGACATCCACCGGTCCGGCCGCTACCTGACCGATTTGATCAACGACATTCTGGACCTGTCGGCGGTCGAGGCCGGCAAGGTCGAACTGAAGGATGGATTGTTCTCGGTCGCGGAACTGGTCGCCGCCACCCGCCCGCTGATCCAGGCCCGCGCCGTCGAGGCCGGCGTGGAGCTGGTCTTCGACCTGCACGACGATCTGCCGGCGCTGTTGGTCGATGAGCGCCGGGTCAAGCAGATGCTGCTGAACCTGATGTCCAACTCGGTCAAGTTCACGCCGGCAGGCGGGCGGGTAACGGTCTCGGCCGCCGAGGTCGGCGACGGCTTGACCCTAAGGGTGGCCGACACCGGTATCGGCATGACCGCCGATGAAATCGAGCGGGCTCGCACCCGCTTCGGCCGGGTCGATTCCCATCTTACCCGCGTCCATGCCGGGACCGGGTTGGGGCTGCCGGTGACCGAAAGCCTGATCGTCCTGCATGGCGGAATCATGGATGTCGACAGCGTCAAGGGCCGGGGCACCACCGTCTCCTTGTGGTTCCCGCCGTCCCGCGTGGTCCGCGTTTAGCA